>DASPJU010000203.1:0-3824 GCA_035628475.1 Salinarimonas sp.
CTGGAGCGCCCTTCGAGGCTCGCTCCGCTCGCACCTCGGGACGAGGAGGGAGGGCAGGACGGCGGCGTCCTGTGCCCGGCCGGACCTCCAGGGCCTCGCGGGGAGGCCCGCATGAGCCACGCCCGCGTCATCCAGCTCTCGCTTCTCGGCCTCGCGGTCCTCGCGCTGCTGCCCCTCGTCCTGCCGCCCTTCTGGACCGCCAACATCATCGGCCGGGCGCTGGTCTACGGCATCGTGGCGCTCTCGCTCACGTTTCTCGCGAGCTATGGCGGCTTCGTCTCGCTCGGCCAGACCATGATCGCGGGGGTCGCGGGCTACACGGTCGCGATCCTCGCTCCCAATGCGATCCCCGCCGCGCTGCCGGCCTCGTACTGGGTGGCGGTCCCGGTGGCGCTCATCGTCGCGAGCCTGGCGGGGCTTCTCGTCGGCGCCGTCGCGGTGCGCACGAACGGGATCTACCTCCTGATGATCACGCTCGCCCTGGCGGTGGGCTTCTCCCTCTACGTCCAGGCCAACATCACCCTCTTCAACGGCTACGAGGGCATCCGCAACGTGCTGGGGCCGGAGCTGTTCGGCCTGTCCTTCCGCAACGCCTACCTGTTCTACTACGTGACCCTCGCGGTCGCGGCGGCGCTCTATCTCGGGGTGCTCTACCTCGTGCGCTCGCCCTTCGGCCTCGTGCTGCAGGGGCTGCGCGACAACGCCCGGCGCGTCTCGGCGCTGGGCTACAACGCCCACCTGCACCGCATCGCGGCCTTCGGGGTCGCGGGCTTCATCGCGGGCTGCGGCGGCGTGCTCGTGACCTTCTACAATATCGGCATCTCGCCGGGCACGGTCGGGCTCCAGGCCACCGTCAACATCTTGGTGATGAGCGTGATCGGGGGGCTGGGGCACCCGGTCGGCGCCTTCCTGGGCTCGCTCATCTTCACGGTCTTCGACACCTTCGCGGCCGACCTCTACGACCGCAACCGCTTCAACACGCTCATCGGGGCCGTCTTCCTCGCCATCGTGCTGGTCTCGCCCGACGGCGTGCTCGGCCTGATCAGGCGCGCGGCGGGCCTGGTCTCGGGCCGCAAGACGGAGTCCGTGGGAGCGCAGGCCGCTCCCCGCACCGGCGCGTGAGGCGCCGCCCCGCGGGTCCGGCGCCGGACCCGCGGTCGACAGACGAGCCCGGGCCAACCGGGCCAGGCGCCGCGGGAGCCCCGTCCCAGGCCTCTCGCGATCCATAAGGGGACGCTCTGGAGGAACGACCATGACGATGAACATCACCCGGCGCACGGCCCTGAAGGGCCTCGCGGCCACCGCCGCGACAGGCGTGTGCGCCCCCGCCGTTCTCGCCAACACCCCGATCCGGCTGGGCGGCCTCACCACCCTGGAAGGCCCCTTCGCGACGGGCGGCCAGGACTCGTTCCGCTGCATGCAGATGGTCCTGGAGGGGGCGAACTTCACCGCCGGCGGCCGCAAGATCGAGTTCATCCGCGAGTCCTCGAACGCCCAGGCCGACGTGGCGCTGGCGCGCGCCCGCAAGCTCGTCGAGCAGGACAACGTCGACATCATCGTCGGCCCGCTCTCGGGCGCCGAGGGCATCGCGCTGCGCGACTATTCCCGCACGCTGACGGGCAAGACCATCGTCAACGGCTCGTCGGGCGCCTCCGATACCACGCTGCGCAACCCCTCGCCCAATTTCTTCCGCTTCTCGACGGACGGCGCGCAGTGGATGGCGGGCCTGGGCAACCACGTCGCCAAGACCATGAACGTGAGCGAGGTCGCGGTGGTGGCCGGCGACTACGCCTTCCCCTACGCCCAGGTGTTCGGCTTCTCGCTCGAATATTGCGGCGCCGGCGGCAAGGTGAACTACCTGTGGTCGCCGCTCGGCACCACGGACTTCTCCACCATCATCGCCCGCATCCCCAAGACCGCCGGCGCCCTCGTGGTGGTCCATGGCGGCACCGACGGCCTCGCCTTCATGACGCAATACGCCCAGGCCGGCGGCACGCTGCCCCTCATCGGCGGCTCGATCATGGCCGACCAGACCATGATGTCGGCCCGCGGGCCCCATCGCCGGCTCCTGACGGGCATGATCTCGTCGGGCCCGATCGCCGACATCCACGACGACCCGACCTGGAACGAGTTCGTGGCCCGCTACCAGAAGCGCTGGGGCAACGAGGGCTTCCAGTCGCCCTCGATCCACGGGGTGAACTACGCCACCAACCTCCAGGCGGTGCTCATCGCGCTCGACAAGGTGGGCGGCGACCTGTCGAACAACCAGCAGGCCTTCCAGGCGGCCCTGTCGAAGACCGAGTTCAAGAACCCGATGGGCGCCAACGTGAAGCTCGACGAGAACCGCCAGGCGATCTCGGACGTGTTCATGAACCGCATCGAGGAGCGGGGCGGGCAGCTGCGCACCGTCACCTTCCAGCGCACGCCCGCCGTCACCCAGACGCTGGGCATCGACCGCGAGAAGTTCATGGCGCTCGGCGCGCCCTCGCGCGACAACGCCGGCTGCGTGGCGAGGAGCGGTTGATCCCCGAAGCGGCGCCCGCGTCCCCCGCCCTGAGCCTGTCGGGCGTGGGACGCCTCTTCGGCGCGCTCGCCGCCGTGCGCGATGTCACCTTCGACATCGCGCACGGCGAGCGGCGGGCCATCCTGGGACCGAACGGCGCCGGCAAGACCACGCTGTTCAACCTCGTGTGCGGCGACTTCATGCCCACCTCCGGCACGATCCGCCTCTTCGGGGAGGACATCACGCGCCTGTCCGCGCACCAGCGGGCGCGCCGGGGCATCGGGCGCACCTACCAGACCTCGCTCCTGTTCAACGGGCTGTCCGTGCTCGACAACCTCTACGTGGCGGTGCGGGGCGCCAGGCCCGGCCGGTTCTCGCTCTTTGCCCCCAAGGCGGGGGACGCGGACCGCGCCAAGGCGCGCGCGCTCGCCGACCGGATGCGGCTGTCCCACATGGGTGACCGCCTCGTGTCCGAGCTCTCGCACGGGCAGCGCCGCCAGCTCGAGGTGGGCATGGCGCTCGCCTGCGAGCCGCGGCTGCTCATGCTCGACGAGCCGGCGGCCGGCCTGTCGGCGGCGGAGCGGCCGGAGCTGAACCGGCTCCTCAAGGAGCTGCCGCGCGACCTCACCCTCATCCTCATCGAGCACGACATGGACGTGGCCCTGCCCAACGCCGACATGGTGACGGTGATGAAGGACGGGGTCGTGGTCGTGGAGAACACCCCCGACCGGATCCAGGACGATCCGCTCGTCTACGAGATCTATCTCGGCAAGAAGGCGGCCTGACATGCTGGCGACCGTCGAGACACCCGTCGCGGGGGCCCGGACCGGAACGGCGGCCCTCGAGATCCGCGACCTGCACGTCCATTTCGGGCAGGCGCACATCCTCCAAGGCGTGACCCTCTCGGTGGGATCGGAGCCCATCGCGCTGGTGGGCCGCAACGGCATGGGCAAGACCACCCTCTGCCAGACCGTGATGGGCATGAACGCGGCGGGCGCCGGCGAGGTCGCCTTCGAGGGCCGCTCGCTCAAGGGCCTCCCGTCGAACCGCGTGGCGCGGTCCGGGCTCGCGCTCGTCCCGCAGGGACGGCGCTGCTTCCCCTCGCTCACCGTCCACGAGCACCTGCGCCTCGTGGAGCGGGGGCGCGACGCCAAATGGACCATCGAGCGGGTCTACGACACCTTCCCGCGCCTCGCGGAGCGCAAGGGCAACGGCGGCACGCAGCTCTCGGGCGGCGAGCAGCAGATGCTGGCGATCGCGCGGGCGCTGCTCACCAATCCGCGGCTCGTCATCATGGACGAACCCTCCGAGGGGCTCGCCC
>DASPJU010000204.1:0-3035 GCA_035628475.1 Salinarimonas sp.
ATGCTTCATGGCGGCCAAGGGCAGGATCACGGGATCCGGGGATCCTGTGAAGGCCTCGTGAAGCTGCTGCCCCCGCCGCGAACGGCCTTGCGTTCCGGGCGGAACAAAGATAGAACGGTCGGCGATGATCCCGCCCTGTGAATGGTGGGGACAGGAGAGCGATGCGGCGTCTCCCGGCTTGTGACGGGCCCCTGCCGGGGCCACAACGGGCGGGAGCAGTGATGATGGAGTGCTCCATGGCGGGCAGCGTGAACAAGGTGATCCTGGTCGGCAACCTGGGCAAGGACCCCGAGGTGCGGCGGACCGGGAACGGCGATCCGGTGGTGAACCTGCGGATCGCGACCTCCGAGACCTGGCGGGACAAGGCGTCCGGCGAGCGCAAGGAGAAGACCGAGTGGCACTCGGTGGTGATCTTCAACGACAATCTCGGCAAGGTCGCCGAGCAGTACCTGCGCAAGGGCTCGAAGGTCTATATCGAGGGCCAGCTGCAGACCCGGAAATGGACCGACCAGCAGGGCCAGGAGCGCTACTCGACCGAGGTCGTGCTCCAGCGCTTCCGCGGCGAGCTGACCATCCTCGACAGCCGCGGCGGCGGCGGGGCCGAGACGGGCGGAGACGACGAGGGCGGCGGCTTCTCGCGGGGCGGCGACGACGCGGGCTCAGGCGGCGGTCGCCCCTCCCGCGGCGGCGAGCGGCGCCCGGCGCCGGCCCAGGCGGGCGGGGGCGGCGGCCGCTTCAACGACCTCGACGACGACATCCCGTTCTAGGGATCGGCCCTCGTCCCGGCCTCCGCGCTCCGCGGCGCGGGATGACCCGTGCCATGCACATCAAGGGGGTGGCGAAGGCCGCCCCCTTTGCTTTATGACGCGCGCTTTCGCCCAACGGGAGCCCGCCATGTCCGCCCTTCGCGCCTTCGAGGATCCCTCCGCCGCCGAGACCCGCATGATCGAGGGGCTGTCGGCCTGGATCTCGGTCGAGAGCCCGACCCACGCCGCCGAGGCCGTGAACAAGATGATGGACGTGGCGGCGGCCTCGGTCGCGGACGCGCCCGTGGAGATCGAGCGCCTGCCGGGCCGCGAGGGGCTGGGGGACACCCTCGTGCTGCGCGCGGGTCCCGTGAGCGACGAGAAGCCGATCCTCGTCCTCTCTCATCTCGACACGGTCCACCCGCTGGGCACCCTCGATCGCGACCTGCCGCTGCGGGTCGACGGCGACCGCCTCTATGGCCCGGGCTCCTACGACATGAAGGGCGGCGCCTATCTCGCGCTCGCCGCCTTCAAGGAGGTGGCCCGCGCGGGCACCGCGCGCCGCTCGCTCGTGTTCCTCCTCACCCCGGACGAGGAGATCGGCAGCCCCACGACGCGAACGCTCATCGAGGATCTCGGGCGGGGCGCTTCCGCCGTGCTGGTCACCGAGCCCGCCCGCGACGGGGGCAAGATCGTCACCTCCCGCAAGGGGGTTGGGCGCTTCGACGTCGTGGTGGAGGGCCGCCCGGCCCATTCGGGCTCCCGCCACGCGGACGGGCGCAACGCCATCCGCGAGGCCGCGCGCCAGATCCTCGCCGTCGAGGGCCTCACCGACTACCCGCGTGGGATCACCACCTCCGTGGGGCTCGTGTCCGGCGGCACGGCCATGAACACGATCCCCCAGTTCTGCCGCTTCTCCGTGGACCTGCGGGTCGCGACCGTGGCGGACGGACGCGAGTTCGAGGCTCGCCTCCTGGCGCTCAAGCCCACCGATCCCGACTACAAGGTCGCGGTCACGGGCGGCATGAACCGGCCGCCCTACGAGCGCACGCCGGAGGTGGCGGGGCTGTTCGAGCGCGCCCGCGGGATCGCGGCGGAGCTCGGCATCGACCTGCAGGAGGTGCCCCGCACGGGCGGCGGCTCCGACGGCAACTACACGGCAGCCCTCGGCATCCCGACGCTCGACGGCTTGGGGATCGACGGCGACGGGGCGCACACGCTCCACGAATACGGGCTGATCTCCTCGCTGGTCCCCCGCGCTCGGCTGATGGCGCGGCTCCTTGAGGCGCTCTGAGGGCAGCGCTACCTGCGTGTGGATGGGAGCGGGGACAACGCTGCCTTAACCCTTCGGCGCCCACCTTGGTCCCATGCTGCGCTGGGCCCTTCCCGTCCTCCTCCTCGCCGCGCCGGCCCTGGCCGCGCCAGGGCTCGAGAGCGTCCCAAAGCGCGTCCAGGACGGGGTCTGGGCGCTCATCCAGGCCTGCAACGCCGGCGGCGGCCGCCCGGGCGACCCGATGCAGGCGATCGAGCGTGTCGATCTTGACGGGGACGGAGCCGACGACGTGATCCTCGACGAGGCGCGCTTTCCCTGTCGCGGGCTCAAGCCCGGGGCGCTCTGCCCGGAGGTCGGCTGCTCGACCTATCTCACCTTGAGCGATCGTGGCCGCTGGCGGCCGGCCCTCGACGTGGTGGGCGGCTATTGCCTCGACCGCTCGGCCAGCCCGCCGCGCTTCATGACGGTGCAGCGGCAGTACCTCGCCGACGGCGGCGGCTACATCCTCAACGTCCGCTATCGCTTTCGCAACGGCATGGCATTCCAGGACGGGCGGGGACAGTGCTGATCGCGGTCCTGTGCCGTGGGCCCTTCAACGCACCAGCGCCGTGACCCCGTCCACCACGAACTGCACCGCCAGCGCCGCGAGCAGCACGCCGAGCAACCGCGTCAGCACCACGTTGCCCGTGACGCCGAGGATCTTGGCGACGCGCTCGGCGGCGAGGAACACCAGGAAGCAGGACGCGACGCCGAAGGCGAGCACCGCCATGAGGGCGAGGAGCGCCAGGGGCTGGCCGTCGGCGCGGCCGGCGAGCAGGATCATCGCCGTGATGGCGCCCGGGCCCGCCATGAGCGGGATCGCGAGCGGAAAGGCCGCTACGTTGCGGATGTGGTCCATGGTGATGGCCACCTCCGCCGTGTGCTGCTTGCGCTCGTTGCGCCGCTCGAACACCATCTCGAAGCCGATATAGAACAGCAAGAGCCCGCCCGCGATGCGGAAGGCCGGCAGCGAGATG
>DASPJU010000205.1:0-5573 GCA_035628475.1 Salinarimonas sp.
CAGCACCTTGCCGCCCGGGCGGCCGGTGGGGGCCATGCCGATCTGGCGCTCCACGTCCTTGATGGCGTCGCGGGTCTTCTGCCCGACGCGCCCGTCCGGCTCGCCGACGTCGTAGCCCCGCGCGGTCAGCAGCCGCTGCAGCTCGCGCCGGTCGGCGCGGGTGAGCGGGAGGTCGTCGGTGGGCCAGGGCGCCTGGACGCCCGGGCCGCCGCGCAGGCGGTCGCCGAGCAGCGCGATGGCGAGGCCGTAGGATTCGGCGGCGTTGTAGGAATAGAGCGCGTCGAAGTTGCGCGTCACCAGGAAGGCCGGTCCGCGCGGGCCGGCGGGCAGCAGGATGCCGGCGGGATAGCCTCCCGTCAGCGGGCGCCCGTCATAGCGCGTCACCCCAATGGCGGCCCAGTCCGAGACCGCGCGCTTGTTCTTGCGGCCCGCCAGCCCCGTGTTGAAGCCCGCCGGCACGCGCACCTCGTAGCCCCAGGGGATGGCGTTGTTCCAGCCCGCCTTGGCGAGGAAGTTGGCGGTCGAGCCCACCGCGTCGGGCACCGAGGCCACCACGTCGCGCCGCCCGTCCCCGTCCATGTCCACGGCCAGGCGCTGATAGGTGGAGGGCATGAACTGGGTGTGGCCGAAGGCGCCGGCCCAGGAGCCGCGCAGGTTCTCGGGCGCGATCTCGCCGCGCTCCAGGATGCGCAGCGTCGCGAAGAGCTCGCCGCGGAAATAGTCGCGCCGTCGCGAGCCCATGCAGGCGATGGTGGCGAGCGACTGGACGAGCGGGCGCCCGCCGATGTCCTTGCCGAAATTGGACTCGACCCCCCACACGCCCGCGATCATGTGCCGGTCGACGCCGTAGCGGCTCTCGGCGCCCGCGAGCGCGCTCGCGTGCCCGCGCATGGCCGCCCGCCCGTCGACGACGCGCTCCTCGTCCACCAGGGCCGCGATGTAGTCCCAGATCGGCGTCTTGAACTCCGGCTGGTTGTCCATGAGCTCCAGGACCCGCGGGTCCGGCTCGAGCCCTCGGGTCGCCGCGTCGAAGGTCGCCCCCGAGATCCCCTGCCCCGCGGCCTGGGCCTTCAGCGAGGAGAGGCAGGAGCGGAAGTCGCCGGATTGCGCCCCTGCGGGGAAGGCCGCGAGGGCGGCGGCAAGCATCGCGGCTTGGGCGAGGGCGGTCCGGGAACGGGTCATGCGGGTCTCCGGGCGGGGGAGGGGACCCGGGCATGCAACGCGTTCGTGGTTAATGTTTGGTGGACGGGAGCTTCACGATAGCGCCCGCCCCACGCGGATCAGCGATCCGTCCGGGTCCACCAGCGCGAATTCGCGCACGCCCCAGGGCTTGTCCTCCGGCGCCGTCAGGCGCGGGATGCCCGTGGAGGGGAGGTCGGCGGGCGCGAAGCGGGCATGGAGCGCATCCGGATCGGGATGGCGCACGAAGGCGCCCGCATAGCAGGTCCTCGGGTCGTGATCAGGGAAGCCGAAGAAGTGCAGCTCGATCCCGTGCCCGCGCAGGATCAGGTAGTCGTCCGTGCGCAGGTGCGTCGCGAAGCCGAGCGCCGCGTAGAAGCGCTCGGTCCCGTCGATGTCGCGGGACGGCAGGATGGGCGCGGTCGCGACATCGCCCATCGGCGCCTCACGCCCAGGGGCGCTCGGCGAGCCTTCCCTCGAAGGCCGCGATGGCCGGCGCCTTCTCCAGCGTCAGGCCGATGTCGTCGAGGCCGTTGAGGAGGCAGTGGCGGCGGAAGGAGTCGATCTCGAAGCGGATCGCGCCGCCGTCGGGGCCCCGGATCTCGCCCGCCTCGAGGTCGACGGTGAGCGTGGCGTTGGCGCCGCGCCCGGCGTCGTCGAACAGCTTCTCGATGTCCTCGGGGCTCACCGTGATCGGCAGGATGCCGTTCTTGAAGCAGTTGTTGTAGAAGATGTCGGCGAAGCTCGTGGAGATCACGCAGCGGATGCCGAAGTCGAGGAGCGCCCAGGGCGCGTGCTCGCGCGAGGAGCCGCAGCCGAAATTGTCGCCCGCCACCAGGATCTGGGCCCCGCGATAGGCGGGCTTGTTGAGGACGAAGTCGGGGTTCTCCGTGCCGTCGTCGTTGTAGCGCATCTCCGCGAAGAGGCCCTGGCCCAGGCCCGTGCGCTTGATGGTCTTCAGGTACTGCTTCGGGATGATCATATCGGTGTCGACATTGACGATCCGGAGCGGCGCGGCGACGCCGGTGAGCACGGTGAAGGGCTGCATCGTGGGGCCTCGATATCGGTGGGCCGCTATAACAAGCCCCGCGCGCCCGCGCCAGTCGGGGAAAGGGCGGAGCCCCGCGCGCGGCGGGCCATGCCCACGCTTTCCCCTTGCGCGGCCCCGCCCTTTGCGGATTAGTTCCCGTCATCGGCGCCGGGAGGAGACGCGGCGCGCAAAGCAGGGAACGGCACCATGAGGATCCTGAAGGCGATCGGGCTGGCGCTCGTGGGCTCCGCGCTCGCGATCGGCGGCGCCCAGGCGCAGAAGAAGTGGGAGACGGTGAAGATCGCCACCGAGGGCGCCTACGCGCCCTGGAACTTCTCCGGCCCCGGCGGCAAGCTCGACGGCTTCGAGCCCGAGCTCGCCGCCGACCTCTGCCGCCGCATGAACGTGAAGTGCGAGGTCGTGGCCCAGGACTGGGACGGCATCATCCCCTCGCTGAACGCGGGCAAGTACGACGCCATCATGGCGGGCATGAACATCACCCCGAAGCGCCAGGAGGCGATCCAGTTCTCCCGCGTCTACGCCGCGAGCCCGCACGGCTTCGGGGTGCTCGCCGACTCGCCGCTGGTGAAGCTCGCCGGCACCGACCAGGTCCTGCATCTGGAGAAGGACGCCGACGCGGCCAAGAAGATCATCGAGGAGTGGAAGCCGCTCCTCAAGGGCAAGACCATCGGCGTCCAGGGCTCGACCACGAACTCCGCCTTCCTCGAGAAGTACTTCAAGGGCACGGCCGAGATCCGCGAGTACAAGACCACGGAGCAGCACGACCTCGACCTCGCGGCCGGCCGCATCGACGCGATCTTCGCGGGCTACTCGGCGCTCGCGGGCACCCAGGAGAAGCCCGAGTTCAAGACGATGAAGATCGTCGGCGCGGGCCTCTCGGGCGACGTGCTCGGGGCCGGCGTGGCGGTGGGCATGCGCAAGGGCGACGCCGATCTCAAGGCGATGTTCGACAAGGCGATCAACGAGGCCATCGCGGACGGCTCGCTGGCCAAGCTCACGGCCAAGTGGTTCAAGACCAAGATGAGCCCGCAGAGCTGACGGGTTCTCCCCTCTCCCCGCCGCGCGGGGAGAGGGCTTCTTCTCCACCCAATCAAACCCGTGCAACCCATCGGCTTCTTCGAGATCATGGGCTTCGGTCCCCGCGGCTGGGGGGGCGCGATGCTGCTTGCCACGCTCATGACGGTGGGCGTGTCGGTCTGCGGCTTTCTCGCGGGCGGGGTGATCGGCACGGGCGTGGCCGCCATGAAGCTGTCGCGCAGCCGCGTCGCCCGCATCGTCGCGGACGCCTACACGACGGTGCTGCGGGGGGTGCCCGATCTGCTCGTCATCTACCTGTTCTATTTCGGCGGCAGCCTGGCGCTGACCGCGGTGGGGCGCTGGTTCGGCGCGGAGGGCTTCATCGGCCTGCCGGCCTTCGCGATCGGGTCGCTCGCCATCGGGGTGGTCTCGGGCGCCTACCAGGCCGAGGTGCTGCGCGGGGCCTATCTGGCGCTGAGCCGCGGCGAGCTCGAGGCGGCGCGCTCGGTGGGCATGTCGCGCGCCCTCATGTTCCGGCGCATCGTCGCCCCGCAGGTCCTGCGCTACGCCATTCCGGGCCTGGGCAATGTCTGGCAGCTGGTGCTGAAGGAGTCGGCGCTGATCTCGGTGACGGGGCTCGTGGAGCTCCTGCGCCAGAGCCAGATCGGCTCCGGCTCCACCCGCCAGCCCTTCACGTTCTTCCTCACGGCGGCGGCGCTCTACCTGCTCATCACCACAGTCTCGACCTGGGCGTTCCAGCGGGCCGAGGACCGCGCCATGCGCGGCGTGAGGAGGGCCTGATGGGGATCGCAGCCCTCGCGGCCGGCGTCGCGCCCGCCTCGTCCCCTCGGCAAGCACGCCGGCGGCCACGCTCCCCAGGCAGGCGAGATTGGCCGGCCGCGGCGCGGCCCGACGGGAGGGCGTGATGGATTTCGCGTTCCTCGGCCAGGCCTTCCTCACCATCATCCCAGGGATCCCCCTGACCCTGCAGCTCGCCGCGTCCTCGGTGGCGATCGGCGCGGTGCTGGCGCTGGTGCTCGCCGCCATGCGGCGCTCGGGCGTCGCGCTCCTCGACTGGCCCGCCCGCGCCTACATCTTCGTCTTCCGGGGCACGCCGCTGCTGGTCCAGATCTTCCTGATCTATTACGGGCTCGGCCAGTTCCGGCCGGTCCTGCAGGAATGGGGGCTGTGGTGGTTCTTCCGCGAGCCGTATTGGTGCGCGCTCACCGCGCTCACCCTCAACACGGCGGCCTACGCGGCGGAGATCATCCGGGGCGGGCTCCAGAGCGTGCCCCACGGGCAGGTCGAGGCGGCGCGCGCCTGCGGCATGTCGCGGGCGCTCATGTTCCGCCGCATCGTCCTGCCGATCGCGATCCGCCAGGCTCTGCCGGGCTACTCGAACGAGATCATCCTCATGGTCAAGGCGACCTCGCTCGCCTCCATCATCACCATGATGGAGATCACGGGGCTCGCCCATAAGCTGATCTCGCAGACCTTCCGCGCCGTGGAGGTGTTCCTCGTGGCGGGCGCGATCTATCTCCTGCTCAACTTCGCGGTCACCCGGATCGTCATGGCCATCGAACATTGGCTCTCGCCGCACCTGCGCCCGCCCCCGGCCCCCGTCGCCACGCCTCCGGAGGCAGCCCATGTCTGAGCGCGCGCATGCCGAGAGCGGCTCCGTCGAGATCAGGGAGCTGCGCAAGAGCTTCGGGGCCCTGGAGGTTCTGAAGGGCGTCTCGCTCAAGGCCGAGCAGGGCGACGTGGTCTCGATCCTGGGCGCCTCGGGCTCCGGCAAGTCGACCATGCTGCGCTGCATCAACATGCTGGAGGTGCCCGATTCCGGCGACGTGATCATCGGCGGCGAGACCATCGGCCTGCGCCGGACGCGCCGGGGCATGGAGCCCGCCGACCGCGCCCAGGTCGACCGCGTCCGCTCCCGTCTCGCCATGGTGTTCCAGGGCTTCAACCTCTGGTCCCACCTGACGATCCTGGAGAACGTCGTCGAGGCGCCGGTCCACGTGCAGAAGCGGCCCCGGGCCGAGTGCGTCGCCGAGGCGGAGGCGCTGCTCGCCCGCGTCGGCATCGCCGACAAGCGCGACCATTACCCGGCGCATCTCTCGGGCGGCCAGCAGCAGCGCGCGGCCATCGCCCGGGCGCTCGCCATGCACCCGACGGTGATGCTCTTCGACGAGCCGACCTCGGCCCTCGATCCGGAGCTCGTGGGCGAGGTGCTCAAGGTCATGCGCTCGCTGGCGGAGGAGGGCCGCACCATGCTGGCCGTGACCCACGAGATGGGCTTCGCCCGCGACGTCTCGAACCGGGTCGT
>DASPJU010000206.1:0-5042 GCA_035628475.1 Salinarimonas sp.
GCCCGGCCCAGAACAGCCATTCGAGCGCCCTTTTGCCCTCGCTCCAGCCCCACCAGGAGCCGGAGGAGCGCCCGCCCGCCGCGATCTCGCGCGCCGCCAGAGGACCCCGCGTCTCGACCTGCCGCAACACCTCGCCGATGAAATCGGCCCGCTCCGCGCCGAAACGGGCGAGCCCCCCATAGATGCCGTGGCCGCGCGACGCCCGCTCCATGCGCCAGCGCAGGGCCGGCTGCAGGTCGAGGCGGATCAGGGACGCCTCGTGACCCCAATATTCGAACAACGTCCGGCGCGGCCCGTAGGCCGCCCGGTGAAGCTCGTCGACGTCGTAGGGGCCGAGGCGGGAAAAGCCCGGCACCAGATGGGCCCGGGCCAGGACGTTGACCGAATCGATCTGCACCATGCCGAGCCGGTCGAGCATCGCGCCAAGGCGCGCCCGGCCGGCGGAGGCCGGACGCCTCGTGGCGAAGCCCCCGGCGTGCAGCGCGATCCGGCGCGCCTCGCGCGCCGAGAGGCCGTCCTGCACGGGATCAGAGATTCGCGCCGCCGTCCTTGGCCTCGGGCTTGGCCTTGTCGGACACCGTGATGCGCACGGTCTGGATCTGGGTCCGGCGCTCGTTCTTGATCTCGAAGGACACCTCCTCGGTGCCCGAGAACCCTGCCTTGGCGGTGTAGAACACGCCCTGGACCGGCACCTTGAGGCTGGGGCAGCGCTTCAGCTGCCCCGCCGCCTGCTCGCCCGAGCGCACGGCCAGCGAGCCCGTCTTCGGGGGCGTCAGCACCTTGATCTCGAGCGGCGCGCCGGGCTTGCAGTCCTGGCCGACATTGGAGACCAGCGCCAGGCGGATCTGCTTGCCGGGCTGGACCTCGACGTTGCGGATCTCCTTATCCTGCGCGGCGGCGGGGCCGGCGAGCGCGAGGGTCGAGAGGGCGAGGACGGCGGCAAGGCGGGTCATGCGGGGCTCCTTGAGCGGGCTTCGGCCCTTCACGTGTGGAGCCAAGGGGACCCCGTCAAGCTCGCGCGGGGCCTTCGGGTCCGGAACCGGCCCGATTTGCCGCGCGCGCGGGGGCATCCTACATGAGCGGCTCAGAAACGGACGTGTGGCGTGACGGACACCGATCTTCTCATCGTGGGCGGGGGCATCAACGGCGTCGGGATCGCCCGCGACGCGGCGGGGCGGGGCCTCAAGGCGGTCCTCGTGGAGCAGGGCGACCTCGCGGGCCACACCTCCTCGGCCTCCACCAAGCTCATCCATGGCGGGCTGCGCTATCTCGAGCACTACGAGTTCCGTCTCGTGCGCGAGGCGCTGCTCGAGCGCGAGCGGCTCCTGGAGGCCGCTCCCCACATCATCTGGCCCCTGCGCTTCGTGCTGCCCCACGCGCGCGGCCTGCGCCCGGCCTGGTTCGTGCGGCTGGGTCTGTTCCTCTACGACCATCTCGCGCCCCGCAAGCGCCTGCCGGGCACGCGCCGGGTGCGGCTCGCCGACGATCCCGCGGGCCGCCCGCTCAAGCCCCAATTCGACGTGGCGTTCGAATATTCGGACTGCTGGGTCGAGGACAGCCGCCTCGTGGCGCTGACCGCGCTGGACGCCGCCGAGCGCGGCGCCGAGATCCGCGTGCGCACCCGCCTCGAATCGGCGCGCCGCGAGGGCGAGGCCTGGGTGGCGCGGGTGCGCGACCTCGCCACGGGCCAGGAGAGCGAGATCCGCGCCCGCGCGGTCGTCAACGCCGCCGGGCCCTTCGTGGCGGATGTCCTCAACGGGCGCCTGGGGCTCAACACGCAGCGCGGCGTGCGCCTCGTGAAGGGCAGCCACATCGTCGTGCCCAGGCTCTACGAGGGCAGCCACGCCTACATCTTCCAGAACCCGGACAAGCGCATCGTTTTCGCGATCCCCTACGAGCGCGACTTCACGCTGGTGGGCACCACCGACGTGCCCCACGAGGAGGCGCCCGGGCGGGTCGCGATCTCGCCCGAGGAGGTCGCCTATCTGTGCGAGACGATGGGCCGGTTCTTCACGCGCCCGATCGCGCCGGCGGACGTGGTCTGGACCTATTCGGGGGTGCGCCCGCTCTTCGACGACGGCTCCACGAACGCCTCGCAGGTGACCCGCGACTACGTCTTCGATCTCGACGCGCCGGGTGGCCGGGCGCCCGTGCTCTCGATCTTCGGCGGCAAGATCACGACGTTCCGCCGGCTCGCCGAGCACGCCATGGAGGATCTCGCCCGGTTCTTCCCGGGCATGGGGGGCGCCTGGACCGGAACCTCCCCGCTGCCGGGGGGCGACATCGCCGACTTCGACGCGTATCTGGCCGACCTCAAGCGGCGGCGCCCCTTCCTGGGCGACCTCCTCGCCTATCGCCTGGCGCGCGCCTACGGCACCCGCGTCGAGGGGCTGTTGGGGGACGCGGCGTCCATGGCGGATCTGGGGGAGGATTTTGGCGCGGGGCTGACGGCGAGGGAGGTGGACTATCTCGCCGCGTCGGAATGGGCGCGCACGGCCGAGGACGTGCTGTGGCGGCGCACGAAGCTCGGCCTGCACCTGCCGCCCGGCGCCGCCGAGCGGGTCGAGGCCTATCTCGCAGGCAAGCGGCAGGCAGCCTGAGGAGCGCCGGTCAGCGCCCCGGGCCGTCCAGGCGCCGGGGGAACTCCGGCGTCGTGCGCGTGGGCGTCACGTCGCGCATGCCGCCCGGAGGGCCCGGATAGGCACCGGGCGGGTAGCCCTGGGGCGGGTGGACGCTGCGCTGGTAGTAGCTCACGTCGACGCGGGCCCCGGGGCCGCCGAGCGCCTTCGACAGAACCCAGCCGAAGGCGAGCATCACCACGCTGACGAAGCCCCACACCGCCAGGACGGCGAAGAGGCCCAGCCCCTTCACGAGGTTGACGATCCAGACCACGACGGACGAGACGCCGGGATCGAGCGCGACGGCGCCCGCCCCGCCGGCAGCGAGGCCGCCGACAAGGTCGAGGAGCCCGTAGGCTCCCCAGGCCAGCAGCGACCAGACCGCGATGGCGGCCCAGGTCAGGATCCAGACGAAGCGGCCCACCGAACTATCTCACCTCGATGCGCACGGCCTCGCCGTCGATCGTCCTGGAGCGCAGCTGACCCGACCGCTCCAGGTGCTCGACCACGATCCGCACGTTGCGGACATTGGCCTTGAAGGCCACGTCGAACAGATCGCCGACGAAGGGCACCGCGCCGATGGCGGTGTCGACGGCGACGTTGCCGACCATGCGCGCGATCTTCCAGGCCGGCACGCCGAGCTGGCGCGCCTCCCAGATGATGTAGCTCGACAGGGCCGCCGAGACCAGGTCGCCGATGCCCGGCACGAGGCCGAGCAGGGCGTCGAGGCCGATGGTCCGGCGCGTGCCGGGAATCGTGACCGCGCTGTCCATCAGCCGGGCGAGCGCCGTGATGCGCGCGACCGAGTCGGCGCGCGTCGGGCCGGCGGCCTTGATGGCGTCGAAGATGGGCGAGGCGTGAACGCGAGGCATCGTGATCTCCGGCGTGGCGCCCGTCGAGAGCGGGCGCATCGCATGCCGCTGATGTGGCCCCGGGCAGCCCCTGTCGCAAGATCAGGAAGAGCCATGGAGAACCCCGGGGCGCGGGCTCGACTTTGTCGGAGTTCGACTCGCGCGAATCGAGACGGCTGCGCCGCTGCGGCGAATAGTGGGGATGGTCGGCCGATCGGGCCCCGCCATCCATGATGTCGCCGCAATTTCGATGACGGGTCATGCCGCCGCGATGGCCGATCAACGGCTGCGGGGCGGGGGCGCTGCATGAAAGGCGTATCCCATGCTCCGTCCAGCCCTCGCGACCCGGCTCGCGCGACAACGCGCCGCCCGGCCGGCCGTCTCCAGCCTCGTCCTCTCCTGGCTTCGCCTCGTCGCCCTGGTCCTCGCCGCCCTCACGGTGGCGTGGATGGCGCTCGCCGCGCCCGCGCGGGCGCAAGGGGCCGGCGGCGCGTTCGCGACAGCATTTGGCGGGCCAGCGGCCTGAGCAGGGCCCGGCCGACGCCGCGGCGAAGCGGGGCCGCAACCGAGCCAGCCTCCGGCGGTTTCCCCGAGAATCGGCTCCCACGTCGAGCGCTTCAGCGCGGGTCGGGGCCGGGGCAAGCCAGGAGACCACGATGAGCGAGAAGAAGAACGGCCTGACGACCCGCCAGGGCCATCCCGTCTTCGACAACCAGAACACGCGCAGCGTCGGCGAGCGCGGCCCGCTCGTGCTCGAGGACTACCATTTCCTCGAGAAGATCACCCATTTCGACCGGGAGCGGATCCCCGAGCGCGTGGTCCATGCCCGCGGCGCCGGCGCGCACGGCTGGTTCGAGCCGACCGGGATGGCGGGCTCGGACCCGATCGCGAGGTTCACCCGCGCCAAGGTGTTCAAGAAGGGCACCCGCACGCCCGTCTTCATCCGCTTCTCGACCGTGATACACGGCGGGCACTCGCCTGAGACCCTGCGCGACCCGCGCGGCTTCGCGATCAAGTTCTACACCGAGGACGGCAACTGGGACCTCGTGGGCAACAACCTGAAGGTCTTCTTCATCCGCGACCCGCTCAAGTTCCCGGACATGGTCCACGCCTTCAAGCCGGACCCGATCCACAATCGGCAGGACATGAACCGGTTCTTCGACTTCGTGAGCCTGACGCCGGAGGCGACCCACATGGTCACCTGGCTGTTCTCGCCCTGGGGCATCCCGGCGAGCTATCGCGAGATGCAGGGCTCGGGCGTCAACACCTACAAGCTCGTCAACGACGCGGGAGAGACGGTCCTGGTCAAGTTCCACTTCCAGCCCAAGCTGGGCGTGCGCAACCTGACCCAGGCCGAGGCCGAGGCGATCCAGGCCCGCGACTTCAACCACGCCACCGGCGACCTCTACGACGCCATCGCGCGGGGCGACTTCCCCGAATGGGACTTCTTCATCCAGGTCATGGACGACCACGAGCACCCCGAGCTCGACTGGGACCCGCTCGACGTCACCAAGCTCTGGCCCGAGGACCAGTTCCCGCTCCGCCACGTGGGCCACATCCAGCTCAACCGTAA
>DASPJU010000207.1:0-4155 GCA_035628475.1 Salinarimonas sp.
CGGCTTCCGTGCCCCGCTCCAGCTCGGTGGGGCCGTTGCGCGAACCCATGTTGGGCAGGTCGACCGCCACCTGCGGGTCGAGGCGCCAGTCGAGGATGCCCACCAGGGTCTTGGCCACGAAGTTGATGATGAGGCTGCCCCCCGGCGAGCCCGTCACGACGTAGAGCCGGTCGAAGGCGTCGAACACGATCGTCGGCGCCATGGAGGAGCGCGGGCGCTTGCCGGGCTCGACGCGGTTCGCCACGGGGCGTCCCTCCTCGACGGGGCCGAGGCTGAAATCCGTGAGCTCGTTGTTGAGGAGGAAGCCGCCCCGCGTCATCAGCCGCGCGCCGAAGCCGTCCTCGATGGTGGTGGTCATGGAGACCGCGTTGCCGGCCCCGTCCACGATGGAGATGTGGCTCGTCCCGTGCTCGACGCCCTCCGACGGCGCGAGGAGGACGCCGCTCTTGCGCGGCGGCTCGCCCGCCTTGGCGCGGCCCATGGAGCGGGCGGGATCGACGAGGCGGGCGCGATCGCGCAGGTAGTCCCGGTCGACCAGGCCAGGCAGGGGCACCGGCACGAAGGCCGGGTCGGCGAGGTAGAGGGCGCGGTCCGCATAGGCCAGGCGCCCGGCCTCCGCGAAGAGATGGGCGGCCTCCGGCCCCGGTCCGAGGCGCGCGAGGTCGTGGCCCTCCAGCACGCCCAGGATCTGCTGCACCGCGACCGCGCCGGAGCTCGGCGGGCCCATGCCGCAGACGCGGTAGACGCGATAGCGGCCGCACACGGGCGCGCGCTCCTCGACCCGGTAGGCGCGCAGGTCCTCCGGCGTCATGTCGCCGGGATTGGTGGGGTGCGAGCGCACGGTCTCGACGATGTCGGCCGCGATCTCGCCCTCGTAGAAGGAGGCGCCGCCGCCTGCCGCGAGGGCCTTGAGGGTCCGTGCGAAGGCGGGGTTGGCGAGGCGCTCGCCGGCGGGCTTCGCGGTGCCGTCCTCGCGGTAGAAATAGGCCCGCGCCCGGGGATCGGCGGGGAGCGCCTTCTCGGCCGCGAGCTGGCCGGCGAGCCGCGGCGAGATCGCGAACCCCTCCTCGGCGAGGCGGATCGCGGGGGCGAAGGCGTCGGCCCAGGGCAGGCGGCCCCAGCGGCGATGGGCCTCCTCCATGAGCTTGAGGGTGCCCGGCACGCCCACCGAGCGCCCGCCCACCACGGCCTGCGCGAAGGGCATCGGCTTGCCGTCGGGCCCGAGGAAGCGCTCCGGCGTCGCCGCGGCCGGGGCGGTCTCGCGGCCGTCGAGGGTGACGAGGTCGTGCCTGGCGCGGTCGTAATGGAGCAGGAAGGCGCCGCCGCCGATGCCGGAGCTCTGCGGCTCGACGAGGTTGAGGACGAGCTGAACCGCGATGGCGGCGTCCACCGCGGAGCCGCCCCGGGCCAGGATCTCGCGCCCGGCCGCCGCCGCCAGGGGGTTGGCGGCCGCCACCATGTAGCGCGCGGCGGTCCCGGCCGTCCTGGCGCTGCGGCCGGTGGCGATCTCGGGCGCGGCGGTGGTCTGGGCCGCGAGCGGGGTGGCGACGAGCAGGGCCGCGATGGCCGCGAGGAGGGGGCGCCGGACAATCATGGGATCGGGTCTCCGCGAGGCCGCCCAGACTGCGCCCGCCCGGACCGATTTGGGAAGGGGGCGGCCGCGGACCGGGACGAGGCGCGCGCGCGACGACGGACGGGGCGCCTCTCCCTCACCCCTGGGAAGGGTCCGAGCGCGGAGCACGAGGGGGTCGGGTCCGTCCGGTTCCCGCCACCGTGCTCCAGCTCTCTCGGTGTCATGGCCGGGCTCGACCCGGCCATCCCGGTGCACCGTGGGGCTGGGTCCCCGGCCTCCTCCCGAGCCTGCCGAAGGACAAGCCCGGGGACGACGATCGGAGAGGTTGGAGCGAACTCCCGGATGGACCCCACCCCCTCGCGGCTCGCGCCGCTCGGACCCTCACCCCTGGTGAGGGAGAGGCGTCGCGGCCCGTCCGTCGGTCGATCCTCACCCGCGCGGGGTGATGTCGAGGCCGAACCACTTCTCCGACAGGCGCTTGACCGTGCCGTCGGCGATCGCCTCGGCGACGGCCTTGTCGAACAGGCCCTTGAGCTCGCCGTCCGCCTTGCGCAGCCCCGCGCCCACGCCCCAGCCGAGGATGCCGCCGTTGAAGTTCGGGCCCACCATGACGTAGCCCTTGAACTCGGGCTTCTTGAGCGTGCCCTGGAGGGTGGTCGAGTCGGCGAGGATCGCGTCGATGCGCCCGGCCGCGAGGTCGAGGTCGTGCGCCTCGGTCGACTTGTACTCGCGTATCTCGGCCGTGCCCTTGAAGTACTTCTCGGCGAAGGACGCGTGGGTCGTCGAGCCCTGGACGCCGATGGTCTTGCCCTTGAGCAGGGGCTTGACGGCCTCGATGGCCTTCAGGGCCGCCGCCTCGTCCCGGCCGAGGTCGAAGCGCTCGCCGGTATGGGGCATCCTGGCCAGCGGCGAGGCCTTCTCGACGACGAGGCCGTTGGGGGCGTTGGCATAGGCGCTCGAGAACTCGATCACCTTGCGGCGCTCGTCCGTGATGCTCATGCCCGCCATGATGGCGTCGTACTTGCCGGCCTGGAGGCCCGGGATGATCCCGTCCCAGTCCTGTGCCGAGATCTCGCACTTCACGCCCATGCGGCGGCAGAGATCGTTGGCGAGGTCGATCTCGAAGCCCTGGAGCTGGCCGCCCGCGGCCGTGAAGTTCCAGGGCTCGTAGGCGCCCTCGGTGGCGATGCGCACCGTCTCCCACTTCTTGCCCTGCGCCGTCGCCGGGCCGGCGGCGAGCGCCGCGGCGACGAGGCCGAGCCCCATCAAGCGTCCGAGTCTCATGCGTCTCCCTCCTGGTCGCGGCGCCCGGGGGCGGGCGCGGCCGGGGCAGCGTAGCCGAGGGCGCGGCCCGTGAACACCCGATCACGGGCCCCTGCGAGCAGGGGTTGCGCCCCCGCGGCGGACGGTCGGTGGCGGGGCACCGGCGGCGGTGCTAGGGTCAGGGTTCCGACGCTCTCCGGGGATGCCATGTCCAGCCCAGCGCGACGTTCCCTCACCATCCTGGCCGTCGAGGACAACATCCTCCTGCGCACCGCCGTCGTGAGCGAGTTCGAGGACGTGGGCTTCCGGGTGATCGAGGCCGGCGAGGGCCGCGACGCGTTCCGGGCTCTGGAGGAGCACGCCGAGATCGACGTGCTGTTCACCGACATCCGCCTGCCCGGCGAGGTCGACGGCTGGGAGATCGCCCGGCGCTTCCGCGAGCTGCATCCCGACCGCCCGATCATCTATGCGAGCGCCTACGCCCCAGGGGCCGAGCGGCGCGTGTCCGATTCGCTGTTCTTCCCCAAGCCCTACCGGCCCTCGCAGATCATCCGCGCCATCGA
Organism: Salinarimonas sp.; assembly: GCA_035628475.1. Classification (GTDB taxonomy): domain Bacteria; phylum Pseudomonadota; class Alphaproteobacteria; order Rhizobiales; family Beijerinckiaceae; genus Salinarimonas_A. Next base: position 3,400 of record DASPJU010000207.1, read on the forward strand.
GCGCCTGGCGGGCGGGCCGGATTGAGCCTCCCGCTTCGGGATCGCCGCGCTTGGCGCCGCCGTTGACGCGGCGGACATCTCGCAGGACCGCACCATGCCCCCCGTCCGCAAGCGCGCCTCCCCACCCCGGCCGGCCGTGACCGGCGTCGCGCTCACCCATCCGGACCGGGTGCTGTGGGAGGAGCCCGGCCTCACCAAGGCGGATCTCGCGGCCTATCACGGGGCGGTCGCGGAGCGCCTGCTGCCCCACGTGGCGGGCCGGCCGCTCACCCTCACGCGGTGCCCCGGCGGGCTGGGCGCGCGCTGCTTCGTGGCGCGCCGCCCCTGGGCGGGCCTCCACGCGAGCGTCCTGCGGGCGCGGATCGGCGGGGACGAGGGGGTGGCGGTCGGGGATCTCGCCGGCGTGATCGGCCTCGTCCAGGCGGGGGTGCTGGAGATCCATCCCTGGGGCGCCACGCTCGCCGACCCCGAGCGCCCCGACCGGCTCGTCGTCGACCTCGACCCGGCGGAGGGCATGGGATTTCCCGCGGTCGTGGCGGCGGCCCTGGAGGTGCGGGCCCGCCTGGAGGCCGCGGGGCTCGCGGCCTTCGCCAAGACCACCGGCGGCAAGGGCCTGCACGTGGTGGCGCCCCTCGTGCCCGAGGCGCCGTGGGACGCGGTCCACGCCTTCGCGCGCGCGCTGGCCGAGGGCCTCGCGGCCGACGCCCCCGACCGCTTCACCCGCGACAGCCGCAAGGCGGAGCGCACGGGGCGGAT
>DASPJU010000208.1:0-3498 GCA_035628475.1 Salinarimonas sp.
CCCGCGCTTCGCGCCCGCTCCCGTCGCCTCCCGGGGCTGGATCGTGACGGTGCGCGCCAATGTGGGCGCGAGCCCCGCCTTCGAGGGATCGAACCGGACGTCGCTCTTCGCCTATCCCACCCTGTCGGTCCGCCGGGCCGGGACCCAACCCCGCTTCTCGGCCCCCGACGACGGCATCGGGATCGCGCTCTACGAGACGCCCGGCTTCGCGGTCGGGCCCGTGGTGCGCTACCGGGCCGGGCGCTACACGGGCGACGAGCGCCGGCTCGCGGGCCTCGACGACGTGCGCTGGGCGGTGGAGCCGGGCCTGTTCCTGGAGCTGTGGCCCACGAGCTTCGCCCGGGCGCGGGTCGAGATCCGGCGCGGCTTCCACGGGCATGAGGGCTTCGTGGGCACGCTGGGGCTCGACTACGTGCACCGCGCCGGGGCCATGACCCTGTCCATCGGCCCCCGCGCCGAGCTCGGCGACGGGCGCTTCGCCCGGGACGCGTTCGACGTGTCGGCGCGCGAGGCGCTGCTCAACCCCTCTGTCACGCCCTATCGCGCGCAAGGCGGCCTCACCGCGGTCGGGGCGGCGGCGGCGCTCGCCTATGACTGGACGCCCAGCGTGAGCACCACGCTCCATGGCGGCTATCGCCGCCTGGTGGGCTCGGCCGCCGAGAACCCGGTCACCGACCGCCTCGGCTCGCGCGACCAGCTCAGCGTAGGCCTGCGCCTCTCCTATTCCTTCGGTGTCGATTGGTGATCGACGGCGGGGGCGTTGACGCCCCGCCAGCGGCCGTAGCGCCAGGGCGCGACCGGGTGCGCGCCCGGGGGCGCCCGCTCGGGCACGAGATCGATGCCGTCGGTGCCCCAGGGGCCGCAGCGGCAGATCCGGGCGACGCCCATCCAGCCGCCCGCCCATAGCCCGTGCCGGCGGATCGCGTCGTCGGTGTATTCGGAGCAGGAGGGCCAGTGCCGGCAGGTGCGGCCCATGAAGCCCGACAGGGTGTAGCGATAGGCCCGGATCAGCCCCCGCGCGCCGAGCGCAGGCGCCGCCGCGGCGCCGTCGAAGAGGCGGTCGAGGGCGGAACGGCCCATGGCCCTAGGCCGCGCTCCCGGCGCCCTCGGCCTTGGCGATCGCCTCCACCACGGCGTCGAAGGTGAGCAGGGTCGAGGCGTGGCGGGCCTTGAAGTCGCGCACGGGCTCCAGCACCGCAAGATCGGCCCATTTGCCCTCCGGCGCCGGGCCGTTCTCCTTGAGCATGAGCCGCATGGCCTCGCGCAGGGCCCGCAGCTCCTCGGCGCTCGACCCCACCACGTGGCGGGCCATGACCGAGGAGGAGGCCTGGCCCAAGGCGCAGGCCTTCACGTCGTGGGCGAAGTCGGCGACGACGCCGCCGGCGAGCGTCAAGTCCACCGTGACGGTCGAGCCGCACAGGCGCGAGCGGGCGGTGGCCGAGCCGCCAGGCTGGGGCAGCCGGCCCAGGCGCGGGATGTCGGCGGCGAGCTCCAGGATGCGGCGATTGTAGATCTCGTTCAGCATGGCGCCCTCAAGATAGGCCCTTCCCCCCTTTCGCGCGAGGGGCCGGAGCGCCATGTTGCGGGGGTCGGCGTCTCGGCCCGAGGCGTGCGGCGAAGAGCCGCGAGGCAGGTCCGCCTCGCGTGACGCAGCGTAAGCGTCGGACGCAGTGAAGCGGGAGGCACCACATGGACGCCGTGGTTAAGTCCTTGTCCGCGCGAGTGACCGAGGTCGCCGCCGACAAGCCGAAGACGGAGAGGCCGAGCCGCGAGGAAGCGGAGGCGGCGGTGCGCACCCTGATCCGCTGGGCGGGGGACGACCCTGACCGGGAGGGCCTGCGCGACACCCCGCGCCGGGTCGCCAAGGCCTATGGCGAGCTCTTCGCGGGATACGGCGAGGATCCCCGCGCGGTGCTCGACCGGGTCTTCGAGGAGGTCGAGGGCTACGGGGACATGGTCCTGGTGCGGGACATCCCCTTCCACGCCCATTGCGAGCACCACATGGTGCCCTTCTTCGGGCACGCGCATGTCGCCTATTACCCCTCCGCCGGGGTCGTGGGGCTGTCAAAGCTCGCCCGCCTGGTCGACGTCTTCGCCCGGCGCCTGCAGACGCAGGAGACCATGACGGCGCAGATCGCCGACGTGATCGACGAGGTGCTGCGGCCCCGGGGCGCCGCCGTGATGATCGAGGCCGAGCACATGTGCATGACCATGCGCGGCGTGCAGAAGCCCGGCGCCTCGACGCTGACCACCCAGTTCACGGGCGTGTTCCGGGACGATCCGGCCGAGCAGGTGCGCTTCTTCACCCTGCTGCGGGCCGGCCGGCCTTGACGGCGCGCGTCCCGGCGGCTTGATCCTGACGCGCCCGGCCCCGCGCCGGGCGCCCTGCCTCCGGACCCGCCATGACCGCCTTCCCCGCTCCCGGCCCCAAGCGCGACCTCGAGGAGGGCGGGGTCCTCACTCCCCGCTTCGACGCGGCCGGGCTCGTCACCTGCGTGACCACCGACGCCGACACCGGCGCGCTCCTGATGGTGGCCCACATGAACGCGCCGGCGCTGGCCCGGACGCTGGAGACCGGCGAGGCCTGGTACTGGTCGCGCTCGCGGGGCGAGCTCTGGCACAAGGGCGCTACGAGCGGGCAGATCCAGACCGTCGTGGAGATGCGGGTCGACTGCGACCAGGACGCGCTCTGGCTCAAGGTCCGCGTCGCCGGCGACGGCGGCTGCTGCCACACCGGGCGGCGCGCGTGCTTCTATCGCGTGGTGGAGCGGGACGGGACGTTGAGGGAGGGGTGATCTCCCCGCTCCCATGGGGAGAGGGGCCGGGGGTTGAGGGCGGCGCGCTCGGACCAGCTCGCTTCGACCTTCCCGCCGCACCACCTCTCGTCCCCGGGCCCCGACCCGGGGACCCAGACCTCGGGCGCCCTGGATCGCCGGCTCGCGGCCGGCGATGACACACGGCACCGTTCAGCGAACCTCCGAGCCTGGCCACCCTCTCCCCTGTCCCATCCGGCAGAGGGGAGAGGGGCGTTAGATCGCGTGGCCCTTGCCGCGCAGGCGAGTCTTCACCTCGGTGGCCATCTCGGCGGCGATGCGCTCGCCCCAGCGCTGGCCGACCGCCACGGTCATCTGGACCATGTGCGGCTGCATGGCGGCGAGCTTGGCGCCCGCGGGCGAGCGGTAGAAGGCCGTGAGGCTCTGCAGCTCGTCGAGCGAGAAGCCCTGGGCATAGATCGGCGCGATGTCGTCGATGAGCTCGCCGACCCGGGCGATCATGCGCCCGTGCAGGGCCGCGATGGCCTCGTCGATGTCGTCCTCCGTCTCCGGATTGGCCTTGACGATCACCTGGCGCACCGAGCCCGCCAGCATCGGCATGGCCTCCTTGACGCCCTCGACCGCGCGCATGGCCCCGATGAGCTCGCGGGCGGCCGCGAGACGGGACGGATCGACGCCCTCGCCCGCGCGCGGGGCGGCCGGGACGAGGAGGAGGAGGAGGAGC
>DASPJU010000209.1:0-2211 GCA_035628475.1 Salinarimonas sp.
TCCTGAGGGTTCGGCGTCCAGCATCACGCGGAGGCGTTCCAGAGCGATCGGCCTCGTTGTAACCAGGTACTCGATTGAGAGGCCAAATAGGTTTATCACCGAGCGATTCCCTACTTCGTCGTATGTCTCAAGAGCGGCAACATGCTTATTCTCATTATTTGTCCACAATCTTCTGTTGGTACCAGTGGTTAGTAGCCTCATATCGCGCATGGATAATTTTGGTGATGGAGACCCAGTACCCTGTCTCAAATCCCAGCTTCTCCTGAGCGTCCGGCGCAAGGGCGGCTTTGATAACGCCAATCTCATCGCCTCGAATGCGCAGGATCTCGTGAACGCGACGGGCATTGATAGCAAAATACAAGGCCCTAGTAGTCATAAGCCGAACGAGCTCACCCTGCCATTCAGCCGGATAAACAGAACCTGTGATTGCGTAAATTTCAAGTGCTGTCTTGGATGCTTCCTCAAGAGCCTCCTGACCGGTAGCAGCGCGGGCGGAGTTGGCAGAGAAAGAGACCTTGCTGCTCATGGAGCGACCCTACGGAAGATCTCGGTCGGCTCCTCGTCGACCTCGTCATGGGCGAGAACCCAGGCCTCGTCCAGCGCCGCCTCGCGCCAGTCGCGGAAGGCGGGGAGGCCCAGGATCGCCTCCATATAGGCGCGGGAGACGGGGTCGACGGGGATCGCGTAGGTGTCGAGGCGGGTCACGACGGGGGCGTACATGGCGTCCGCCGCCGAGAACGCGCCGAACAGGAAGGGCCCGCCGACCCCGAAGCGCTCGCGCGCCTCGCGCCAGATCGCGGTCACCCGGGCGACGTCGCGCGCCACCGCCTCGCCCCGGTCGCGCGTGGGGAAGCTCTTGCCGAGATTCATGGGGCATGCGGAGCGCAGGGCGCCGAAGCCTGCGTGCATCTCGGACGCGACCGAGCGCGCCAGGGCCCGGGCGGCCCGGTCCGCCGGCCAGACCGGCAGGTCGGGTCGGGTGTCGGCGACGTGCTCCATGATCGCGATCGATTCCCACACCGCGATCCCGTCGTCCTCGATCAGGACCGGGACCTTGCCGGCGGGCGAGCGCTCCAGGATGCGGGCCTTGGTGTCGGACTGGTCGAGGGGGATCAGCACCTCCTCGAAGGCGATGCCGAGCTGGCGCAGCAGCAGCCAGGGCCGCAGGGACCAGGAGGAGTAGAGCTTGTTGCCGATCACGAGGGTGGGCATGTCAGCGCTCCTCTCCTCTCCCGAACGGGAGAGGGGCTGGGGGTGAGGGTTGCACGCCGGGAGGCTCGCTGAACCTCCCCGTTGGTCATGGCCGGGCTCGACCCGGCCACCCAGTCGACGCGCGGGCCTGGGTCGCCGGGTCGAGCCCGGGGGTGACTGTCGGGGGACGGGGGCGTTCAGCGAGCCTCCCGGCCGCTCACCCTCACCCCCGACCCCTCTCCCATCCGGGAGAGGGGAGTTCCTCCGCCTAAACCAGCATCTTCCCCGTATCGTCGATGACCGAGCCGATATCCGCCCCCGTCTCACCGAGATAGTCGCTCAGCAGCATCTCGTTGTGGGCCTTGCCCGACGGGATCATCGGGAAGCAGTTCTCGGCCTGGTCCACGACGCAGTCGAAGATCACGGGGCGGTCGACCGCGATCATCTCGCGGATGGCGCCGTCGAGGTCGCCCGGCTTCTCGCAGCGAATGCCCACACCGCCATAGGCCTCCGCGAGCTTCACGAAGTCGGGCAGCGATTCGGAATAGCTCTCCGAATAGCGCCCGCCGTGCAGCAGCTCCTGCCACTGGCGGACCATGCCCATGTACTGGTTGTTTAGGATGAAGATCTTCACCGGCAGCCGGTACTGCACGGCCGTCGACATCTCCTGCATGTTCATGAGGATCGAGGCCTCGCCCGCGATGTCCACGACGAGCGCGTCCCGGTGGGCGAGCTGCACGCCGATGGCCGCGGGCAGGCCGTAGCCCATGGTGCCGAGGCCGCCCGAAGTCATCCAGCGGTTCGGCTCCTCGAAGCGGTAGTACTGCGCCGCCCACATCTGGTGCTGGCCGACTTCCGTGGTGACGAAGGTCTTTCGCCCCTTCGTCAGCTCGTAGAGGCGCTGCACGGCGTATTGCGGCTTGATGGTCTGCGCAGACGGTCGGTAGCCGAGGCAGTTGCGGGCCCGCCAGCCGTCGATCTGATCCCACCACTCCTTCAGGGCGGCCTTGTCGACCTGCG
>DASPJU010000210.1:0-13523 GCA_035628475.1 Salinarimonas sp.
CGCCCGCGGAACGCGATCGGCTCGCCGCGATCCTGTCGGCGCGGTTCGGCGACGCCGCGGACCTCGTCGAGGCGGGCGGCGAGCTCGACCACCGGATGGGCGACATCGAGGCGCTGATCGACATGCTGGGGCCCGGCGCCGGCGAGGCCGAGCGGCGCCGCCTCCTGGCCCTCGCCGTCGAGATCGCGGACTCGGACGGCCGCCTGCACGAGTTCGAGGACGGCCTGCTCTGGCGCCTCGCCCGAGCCCTGCGGCTCGACGGCGGCGCGGTCGAGGCGGTCCGGGCGGGCGCCGCGCGGGCCCCATGACCCGCCGCCTCACCCCCCGCCGCCCCGCCCCGCGCCGCCCCGTGCTCGCGGTGCTCCACCAGGAGACCTCGACGCCCGGCCGGGTCGGGCGCCTCCTCGTCGAGCGCGGCTACCCCATCGACATCCGCCGCCCGCGCTACGGCGACCCCCTGCCCGACACGCTCGCGGGGCACGCGGGCGCGCTCATCTTCGGCGGGCCGATGAGCGCCAACGACCCGGACGGCTTCCTGCGCCGCGAGATCGACTGGATCGGCACGGCGCTCGCCGAGGACAAGCCCTTCCTGGGCCTGTGCCTGGGGGCCCAGATGCTCGCCAAGCTGCTCGGCGCGCGGGTCTATCCCCATCCGGAGGGGCGGGCCGAGATCGGCTATTACCCCCTGGTGCCGACGGCCTCCGGCGACGCGCTCGCCGCCGAGATGGGAGTGCCCTGGCCGAGCCACGTCTATCACTGGCACCGGGAGGGCTTCGACGCGCCGGCGGGCGCCGAGACGCTCGCCACGGGGGACGACTTCCCCGTCCAGGCCATCCGCGTGGGCGGGCGGGCCTACGGCTTCCAGTTCCACCCGGAGGTCACCCACGCCATGGTCTGCCGCTGGACCGTGCGGGCGCACGAGCGCCTGAGCCTGCCCGGCGCGCAGCCCCGCCACGAGCATCTCGAGCGCCGCCTGATGCACGACCCCCACGTGGCGGAATGGCTCGACGTCTTCCTCGATCACTGGCTCGGCGAGAGCAGGCCGCGCCGGCGCGGGGCGGCGATCCAAGCGCGGCGCTAGGAAAACGAAAGAAGCCGCATCGTTGATCACCCGCGACGACGCGGGGTCGCAGGCCCGCGACCGTCCGGAACTTTCGCCCCATCGCGGCCTTGACTTCGCATGTCCGGCCGCGATCGCCCCTGAGCTTTCCGCGACCACCACTGATCATGATGCGTGAGGCGGCGCGCGCGTTCCGCGCCCTCATGTCGGGAGATGACGATGGCATTGACGGGTCGCTTCACGTTCCGCCGCACCTGGCGGGGCCGGATCGTGCTTCAGGTCGAGGAGGAGGTGAAGGGCTGGTCGCAGGCCCGCCGCCGCCGCTGGCGCGACGCCACCATGGTGGATCTCGCCCAGCCCGAGATGCGCTCGCTGATCGACCTGCGCCACCGCCCGCACTTCATGCCGCAGACCTACTACGCCCCCGCCGAGGCCCGGGGCCATGGCGGGGTCGACGACATCGTGAGCGTGCCCCTCTACGACGAGCCCGTCGTGCGCCGCTAGGGCGGTCCGCCCCGCAGGCCGGAGGCCTAGCTCCCGCCGCGCGCCACGATCTGCTGCACGATGCGGTCGCGCACGGGCTCGGGCAGGCCGAGGCCCGCGATGGTCCAGGTCAGGCCCGACAGGCGCATCTCGAGGCGGTAGCGCTCGCGCATCGGCCGGTCGAGCGGCAGGGCGATGATGAAGATGCGGAAGCCGCGCCATTCCGAGGCGAAGAACAGGGCCTTCGCGGTCTCGAGATTGACGAAGCGGGTCAGGTCGAAATCCGCGACGACGCCCGTCGCCTGGGCCTCGCCCGTGGGCGAGGGCATGCCCGGCGCGCCGGGCAGGCGCCCGCTGCGCATCATCTCCATGATGGCCTGCGGGGTGAGATACGGCGCGATCAGGGGGTCCACGATCGCGGCCGCGGCCGCGGCGCCGAATTGCGGCGTCCCGCTCGACGTGTCGCGCTGCGCGCCCGTCGCCCTCATATAGGCGGCCGCCACCTGCCGGGAGAGGGAGCTCCTGAGCTCCTTCACGTCCAGGCGCGTCTCGAGCGCGGCGACGTCGCCCGCGCGCACGCTCCCCGCGACCGACGCGAGCGCGACGAGCGGGGAGAGGATGTAGAGGCACCACAGCAGGAGGACGCCGACGACGACGGCGATGATCGAGCGCATGCCGTCCTCCTGACGGGCGATTGTGTCCGGGGCGCGGCGGTAGCCTGGAGGCTGCCGCGGGGACGTCGCTTCCGGTTCTCCGCGAAGACGGCCGAGGGATCAAGGACCTCGAGACCGCCTCGCCGATCCTAGGGGCGCAGGGCGTCGACCCCGCGGGCCACGGCGCGCCCGGCCTCGGCGGGATCGGGGGCGTCGATGCGGCGATAGCGCGCCTGGACGAGGCCGAACAGCCCGAAGGCGAGGAGGCCCGCGGCGACCGTGCCCAGGAGGGCCGAGCCGTAGGGCTGCGCCGCGAGCGCGTCGAGGGCGCCCCCAAGGCCCCGCACCGCGCGCGAGCTGCCGCGCCAGGCAGCCAAGCCGACGAAGCCGCCGATGATCACGAAGACGACGCCGCGCGCCGCGAAGCCCGCCCGGCCCATGGGCAGGGCCCAGCGCCGCGCCCCCGGAGGAAGCGCCAGGCGCTCCAGCACGTCGCCGCGCCACCCCTTGGCGATCCAGGCCAGGCCCGTGCCGGCGAGCGCGAGGCCCACGAGGCCCACGAGCCAGCGCCCGAAGGGCTTGGCGAGGAGCCACGCGGTCCAGTCCCGCGCCGCCGCGTCCTCCGACCCACCGCCTCCGCCGCCGCCCAGCGCCAGGCCGAGCGCCCAGAGCGCGAGACCCGCATAGATCGCGCAGCTGATCCCCTGCCCGATCCGCCGCGCCAAGCCCTTGCCCGAGGCGCCGTGCCGATCCGCATCGGTGAGGGCGGCGAGCCCCTGCCACAGCGCGAAGAAGGCGAGGCCCACCCCCACCGCGCCGAGCATGACCCGGCCGAAGGGCTGGTCGAGAAGCGTGAGCAGGGCGCCGCGGCTGCCGCCGGTGCTTCCCCCCGCTCCGATGGCGGCCAGCAGGGCGAGCCCGCCCACCAGGGCATAGACCACGCCCCGAGCGCCGAAGCCGAGGCGGGCGGCGGTCTCGAGCGACGGGCGGGAAGCGGTCATGGGCGTCTCCGGGATCCGTAGCGGAAACGGAGCCGTAGGGGCGCCTGTTCCCGCGCCTCAGCGGGGCGTGGCGAGCCAGATGACGTGGCGCGCGCCGCCGCGGCCCCGGTGGGCCCGCACGGTCTCGACCGCGACCGCGAAGCCTGCCCGGCGCAGGCGCCCCTCGAAGGCCCGGTCGGGCGCCGCCGACCAGACCGCGAGCACGCCGCCCGGGCGCAGGGCCGCGCGCGCCGCGTCCAGGCCCGCCGGCCCGTAGAGCGCGTCGTTCGCCGCGACCGTGAGGCCCTCGGGCCCGTTGTCGACGTCGAGCAGGATGGCGTCGTAGGCGGCCCGCGCGCCCCGGATCAGGTCGCCGACGTCGCCCAGCCGCAGCTCCACCCGCGGGTCGTCGAGGCTGCCCGCGAAGAGCTCCGCCATGGGCCCGCGCGCCCAGGCCGCCACCGCCGGCACGAGCTCGGCCACCGTGACCCGCGCGTCGGCGGGCAGCGCCGCGAGCGCCGCCCGCAGGGTGAAGCCCATGCCGAGCCCGCCGACGAGCACGCGGGGCTGCGCGCGCCCGGCGATCCGCGCGGCGCCGAGCGTGGCCAGCGCCTCCTCCGAGCCGCTGAGCCGGCTGTTCATGAGCTCGTTGGTGCCCAGCATGATCGAGAACTCGGCCCCGCGGCGCTTGAGCCGCAGCTCGCCGCCGCCGGGCAGGGGCGCGGCGTCGAGGAGAACCCAGGGGATCACGGACGCCCTCCCGGAACGGGGGCGGCGGGAGCGGGTGCGGCGGCGGGGACGCGGGGCATGGCGGCGGGTCTTACGGCCCCGCGCGCGCCGGGGCAAATCCGCCGCGCGGGCGCTCGACAGGGGGCGCACGGCGCGCGACGATGCGCCACCCGCCCCGCCGCGACGAGCCCCCATGGACCCCTGCGATCTCCCGGCCGCCGCGGCGCGCCGCCTCATCGGCCGCAAGGCCCTGTCCCCCGTGGAGCTCCTCGAGAGCTGCCTTGCGCGCATCGCGGCCGTGAACCCCGCCGTCAACGCCGTCGTGGCCCTCGACGCCCCGCGCGCCCGCGCCGCGGCCCTCGAGGCCGAGCGGGCGGTCGCGCGGGGCGAGGCGCTGGGGCCCCTGCACGGCCTGCCCGTGGCGATCAAGGACCTCGACGAGACCGCGGGGCTTCGCACCACCTTCGGCAGCCTTCTGTTTCGCGATCACGTGCCGCGCGCCGACGGGGGCGTGGCGGCGCGGGTGCGGGCCGCGGGCGGGATCGTGCTGGCCAAGACCAACACGCCCGAATTCGGCTTGGGCGCCAACACCCGCAACGCCGTCCACGGCGCGACGGGCAATCCCTTCGACCCCGCGCTCTCCTGCGCGGGTTCGTCAGGGGGCTCGGCGGTGGCGCTGGCGACCGGGATGGCCCCGCTCTGCACGGGCTCCGACATGGCGGGATCGCTGCGCACGCCCGCCGCCTTCTGCGGCGTGGTGGGCTTTCGGCCTAGCGCCGGCACGGTCCCGGCCGAGACGCGGGTGCTGGGCTGGTCCCCCTTGGGCGTGCTGGGGCCCATGGCCCGCACCGTGGAGGACGCCGCCCTGCTCCTGTGCACGATGGCGGGCGCGGACGGGCGCGATCCCCTGAGCCGGCCGGCGCCCGCGCCCCTGCGGCCGCTCGCGCCCGTCGACCTCTCCTCGCTGCGGGTGGCGGTGAGCGAGGATCTCGGGACGGCCCCCGTCGAGGCGGGGGTGCGGGCGGCGTTCCGGGCGCGGATCGCCGCGAGCCGGGGCTGGTTCGCCGCCGTCGAGGAGGCCCATCCCGACTGCGCGGGCACCCATGAGAGCTTCGCGACCCTGCGCGCCATGCAGGTGGTCGCGGCGCATGCCGACCGGGTGCGGGCCCATCCCGAGCGGTGCGGACCGGCCCTGCGCGAGAACGTGGCGGAGGGCCTGCGCCTGAGCCTCGAGGACGGGGCGCGGGCCCACGCGGCGCAGACCCGCCTCCATCGCGCCTTCCAGGCCTTCTTCGCGGAGCACGACCTCCTGATCACCCCCGCCGCGGCGATCTCCCCGCGGCCCTGGCGCGAGCTCTATCCGACGCGGATCGACGGCGAGCCCACGGCGAGCTACTTCCACTGGCTCGCGATCGCCTATGCCGTGACCCTCGTCGGGCACCCGGCCGTCTGCCTGCCCGTGGGGCGCGACGCGCGCGGCCTGCCCTTCGGGCTGCAGATCGTCGGCCGGCGCGGCGAGGACGCAGCCCTCCTCGCCGCCGCCGCGGCCCTGGAGGCCGCCTTCGCGGCCGAGCCGGACCTGCGCCGGCCCGAGCCCGACCTGGCGGCCCTGACCCGGGCCAGGCCCATCGCGGAGGCGGAGGGGTTCTTAGGGTGGAGCTGAGGCGGGGCCCGGACGGGCGTCAGGCCGCGAGCGCCGCGGCGATCCCGGCGGCCAGCTCCGCGTTGGCGCGGATCAGCGCCACGTTGGTCTCGAGGCTGCGCCCGCCCGTGAGCGCGAGCATGCGCCCCAGCAGGAAGGGCGTCACGGCCTTGCCGCTGACGCCCCGCGCCGCGGCCTCGCCGACCGCCGCCTCGATCAGGGCCGCGATCTCGGGGGCGGGGATCTCGGCCTCGCGGGGCACGGGATTGGCGACCAGCACGCCGCCATCGAGCCCCAGAGCCGCCTTGGCCCGGATCAGGCCCGCGACGGCCTCGGGCGAATCAAGGCGGATCGGGGCCGGCAGGCCGCTGTCGCGGCTCCAGAAGGCGGGGAAGCGGTCGGTCCGGTAGCCCACCACGGGCACGCCCCGGGTCTCCAGATATTCCAGCGTCCGGGGCAGGTCGAGGATCGCCTTGGCGCCGGCGCAGACCACCGCGACGGGGGTGCGGGCGAGCTCGTCGAGGTCGGCCGAGATGTCGAGCGTCGCCTCGACCCCGCGATGCACGCCGCCGATCCCGCCCGTGGCGAAGACCCGGATCCCGGCGAGATGCGCGCAGATCATCGTGGCGGCCACGGTCGTCGAGCCGTCGCGGCCCGCCGCCACCGCGTGGGGCAGGTCGGCCCGGCTGAGCTTGAGCACGTCGCGGGCGGTGCCGAGCGCTTCCAGCTCTGCGTCCGACAGCCCGACCCGGATCGTGCCGCCCAGCACCGCGATGGTGGCCGGCACGGCGCCGCCCGCCCGCACCGTCTCCTCCACGAGGCGCGCGGTCTCGACGTTGCGCGGATGGGGCATGCCGTGGGTCACGATGGTGGATTCGAGCGCCACCACCGGCCGGCCGTGGCCGAGCGCGTCGCGGATCTCGGGAGCGAGGACGAGGGGAGCGGTCATGCCCGATCGTTACACGATTTGGCGCCCGCGCGCCCGCGCCAGGGTGTCCGCGAGGAGCGTGGGCGACAGGTCGGGGCGGACCCCGCCCGGCCGCTCCAGGGCGAGCGCCGCGGCGGCGAGGCCCCAGCCGAGAGCGTCCCGCAGGGATTTGCCCGCCGCGATCCCCCCGAGCGTGCCCGCGATCAGGGCGTCGCCCGCCCCCGTCACGTCGGCGATCGCCGCGACCGGGACGGCGGGGAGCGCGTCGATCCCGTCCCGGTCCGCCACGACGATTCCCGCCGCCCCGCGGGTGAGCACCACCGCCCCGGCGCCGCGCGCCCGCAAGGCCGCGGCGGCCTCGCGCGGGTCGAGGTCGCCGGCTAGCGCGCGCGCCTCGTCGGCGTTGAGGAACAGGAGGTCGAGCCCCGCGAGATCGCCCGGCAGGCGGGCGGCCTTGGCGACCGACACGGCGTCGAGGGCGAGGACCGGCAGCGCCCCCGCCCGGCGGCGTGCCAGGAGATGGGCGAGCGTCGCCCCCGGGAGGTTGCAGTCGGCGAGGACGAGCCCCGCCCCGTCGAGCGCCGTGCCGATCGCGTCCGGGGTGAGCCGATCGAGAATGCCCATGTCGGCGAGCCCCAAGGCGAGGTCGCCCGCCCCGTCGAGCACCGCCACATATTCGGCGGTCGCCGCGTCGTCGCGCATCGCGACCCCGCTCACGTCGACCCCCAGCCGGGCGAGGGCGTCCACCAGGCCGCGCCCGGCATCGTCCGCTCCCACCACCGAGACCAGGGCCGCCGGCACCCCCAGCCGCGCCAGGCTCTCGGCGACGTTGCGGGCGACGCCCCCGTTGGACCGCGCCTGGACGACGGGGTTCGATGTCCCGGGCCGCAGGGGCCCGGGCGCCCGATAGGTCCGGTCGAGGGTCGCGCCCCCGACGCACGCGACGCGCCGTGCCTTCACCTGTTCCTCCCCGACGAGCGGGGCAGCCTACCGCTACGCCGCCCGCCAGTCGCCTAAGCCATGATAGCGCCGGATGGTGCGGCCCTCGTCGGCGAGGCTGTGGAGGTGGATCCAGCCGTTGTCGACGAGCTCGCGCACGGAAGGCTGCCTGGCGATGATCGCGTCCATGGCGGATTCCTCGGCCTCGATGAACACGTTGAGCCGCAGGGGCTCGTGGACGAAGCGCCGCCCGTCATGGACCGACTGCAGGGGCAGGCCCACCTTGAGGTCGCCCGCATTGCCCTCCAGCACCCCGAGCTGGCCCACCACGTTGTGGAGCACCTTGTTGCCCGAGCCGAAGGCGCGGTTGTTCACGGTCGAGCCGTAATATTGGAGGTTGATCCAGCTCGCCACCACCATGGGGGCGGTCATGATCAGCTCCAGGACGCCGTGGCCCGCGTCCCCGGCGTGATCGTAGTCGTGCAGGAAGGCGCGCCCGCCCAGATCCAGGCCCCGGGTGCGCTCGCGGGGCGCCGCCACGAAGGCGGCGTTGCCGGCAAGACCCCATTCGGGCCGCACCTGCGACCAGTCGCGGGCGCGCTCCAGGACCTTCGCGTCCCGGTCCGCCTCGCCCCCGAGCCCCAGCAGGGCCGAGCGCTCGAGGCGGGCGAGCGAGGCGGCCTGGGCGAGCCAGGTCTTGAGCCGCGCCAGGTCCTCGGCGTGAGAGGCCGGGGCCGCGTCCTCGTCGTAGAGCGCGACCTCGTCCGTGGTGGTGTCGTGCAGCGCGCCCAGGAACCAGGTGTCGTCCGGGATGGGCAGGCCGCCCGCCTTCAGCCCCTCGCGCACGCCCGGATCGTTGAGGATCGCGGCGGCGACGCGGGCATTGGCCTCGCCCGTGTGCCCGCCGCAGGCGCCGCAATCGAGGCCCGAGGCGTGCGGATTGTTGACCGTGGTGCTGCCGTGGCCCGCCAGCACCACGAGCCGGGCGAAATCCTCCGTCATCGACATGGCCGTGAGCACGGCCCGGGCCATGGCGACCCGCTGGTCCGGGGTGAAGCCCGTGGCGCGCCCGCCGACCAGGCGCGTGTCGAGCCGCGGCCCCACGCGCTGGGCGACGTCCCAGTCGAGGCCGTCGATGCCCGGATGCGCGACGGTCCGGGTGAGCCCCAGGCTGTCGGAGACGATCTTGCCGGCGAACAGGAGGCCCGCCGTCTCGACGTAGGAGAAGGAGGACACCGCCGAGAGCTTGAAGGCCTTCCAGGCCTTGGCGGCGCGCCGGCGCAGGAGGCGAAGCCCCAGCACCTCGGCCTCGGTCTCCTCGGCGGCGCCCACCACGTGCTCGCAGACGATGAAGGCGGGCTTGAGCAGGACGGGGCACTGCGCCCCGCCCCGGGAATTGCCGATCGGCACGTACTCGATGGGAAAGCCGAAGAAGCCCGCGAAGCCCACGGTCTCGGCCTGCGGGCAGGCGGTCTCGAAGGCGCGCCGGAAGATCTCCGAGCGCACGTCGATGCAGAAGGCGGCCTGGACGGGCTTGCGCAGGGGCAGCGTCTCGCCCCGGGGCCGGGCCGCGTGGCCCCGGAGCCGGTCCACCAGCCGACGCTGGAAGGCGATCTCGTAGGCCTGCTGCAGGAGGAGGTCGACCGCAAGGTCCGGATCGGCGCCGAGCCGCTCGTCCTGGGGCAGGGCGGCGGCGTCCGCCATGGCCTGGGCCCAGGCCTTCTTGGCGGCGGCGTCCGAGCGCGCCTCGAACAGGGCGTGGCCCCAGGCGATGCGGATCGCGAGCAGGTTGAGGAGCGTGTCGTCGCCTTCCCCGTGCAGCTCCGCGTTCCATTCGAGATAGCGGGCATAGGCCGCCCAGCCGCCGATGTCGAACAGCGCCCGGTGGAGATAGTCCTCCACGGCCCGCTCCGGGATGCCGAGCCGCGCCACGACCTCGCCCACCGCGGCGACCGGATCCTCCGGCAGGGTGGTGATGGAGCGCCGGAAGCCGGCGATGCCCATGACCTCCGGGTTGCGGTCGTGGCAGGCCGTGGCCCGCCAGGCCGCGTAAGCGGGCAGCCCCCGCACGGGCATGCGCCAGCTCGCCTGGCCCTCGTCGAAATAGGCCGCGCACCACCGGGAGATCTCGTCGACCATGAAGCCCACGAGCGAGGCCTGCCGGTCGCCGCCCGAGAGCCCGTCGAGCACCTGGGCGACGGTCGCGACCACCGCCGGCGGCTTGGCGCGCCATTGCGGGTCCGCCGCCGCCGCGGCCTTGAGCGCGGGCACGTCCGCGGGAGCGCCGGGCAGGTCGGGACCGGCCTGGAGCGCCGCGGCGAGGGCCGCGTCGTCGAGGAATCCAGCGCTCATCGCCTCGCGGTAGAAGGCGCGGGGCATGAGCATGTCGGTGCCCGCGACCCGGCGCATCGTGGCGCAGGTGGCCGCGAAGGACTGGCCCGTGAAGCCCAGGAACGGGTTCACGGCCACGAAGTGCTTGAGCGGCCAGAGCGGCGCGATCTTGCGGCAGGCCCGCCGGATGGTGGCCTGGAGGGCGGCCCGGTCGAGATCGAGGGGCGACGCGGCGGGGAGCTTGAGCGCTGCGGTCATGACCTTAGGCCTTCGCGTTCGAGGTCGGGGCGGGCAGCGGCCAGTGCCGCAGGACGAGCCGGTTGGCGTAGGTGTTGAGGTAGAGGCCGTGCGAGAGGTGCACGTAGAGGGCCTGCCAGGCCGGCGCCCCGGCATGGCGCGCCATGAGGCTCTGGAACACGGTGAGCGCGCCGAAGGACAGGATCACCAGGGCGAGGATGGCCAGGTCCAGCGCGCCCGTGAGGGGCTGGGTGGGCGGCAGGCTCCCGGCCATGAGCCGCTCGGCTCCCGCCTGGAGCGCGAAATAGGCCACCGCGACGGCCAGGGCCACGACGGCCGTGCGGGCGATCACGAAGGTGTTGGGCCGCTCGTCGATGGCGTTGTCCACGAGGTGGAGGAGGCCGAAGAGCAGGATGGCGCCGAGCGCGAAGGCGCCGGGCTTCTGCTGCAGGCCCGCCCCGAAGAAGGCCGCGACCGCGAGCGCCACCGCGAAGACCACGGCCATGGCGAGCACCAGGCGCGCGGGATGGGGCTGGCCGCCGGGGGTCGGGGCCCAGGAGGCGCGGGCGAGGTCGATGATGCTGCCCGAGGACAGGAAGGCGTGCGCCTTGTAGAGCGAGTGCGCCACGATGTGCAGCAGCGCCGCCGGGAAGGCGCCCAGCCCGCATTGGAGCATCATGAAGCCCATCTGGGCGACCGTCGAATAGGCGAGCGAGACCTTCACCGAGGTCTGGGTCAGCATCACCACCGAGCCGAACAGGGCCGTGGCGCCGCCCACGATGGCAAGCGTCTCCATGGCGCCCGCGGAGAGCACCACCACGTCCGCGAGGCGCAGCACCAGGAAGCCGCCCGCGTTGATGATGCCCGCGTGCAGCAGCGCCGAGACGGGGGTCGGCGTCTCCATGACCTCGATGAGCCAGCCGTGGAGCGGCAGCTGCGCCGATTTCAGGAGGGCCGCGAACACCACCAGGACGGCGACCAGCGTGACGGCGCCGGGCGCCGAGCCCGCCTCCCGCATGGCCTCGGCGCCCGCGAACAAGCCCGCGAAGTCGAGGGTGCCGAAGGTGGCGAGCAGCAGGATCGCGGCAAGCACCAGGCAGGCGTCGCCGACGCGGCTCGCCACGAATTTCTTCCGCGCGGCGAGCCGCGCCGCCTGCCGGTCGCCGTAGAAGAGGAGGAGCCTGTTCAGGCCCACGCTCGTCGCGATCCAGGCCGCGATGAACTGGACCAGGTTGCCCGAGACGATGAGGACCAGCACCGCCGCGAGCGTCAGGGCCATCCATTGCACGAAGCGCCCGTGGTCGGGATCGCCGTCCATGTAGTTGCGGCTGTAGCGCAGCACCACGACGCCGATGAAGGCCACCAGCACGAACATCACGGCCGAGAGCCCGTCGACATAGACGCCGAGCCCGATGCCGCGCAGGCCCAGGGTTGGGGTCGCCATCGGGCCCCACAGCACCACGGCGAGCCCGGTGAGGACCGCAACCGCGAGGGCCGCCGTCGCGGCGAGCACGGCACGGTCCGCGGTCGCGCGCGGGGCGGCGTTGGCGGTCGCGGCGGCGGTGGCGCCGATCGCGATCAGGGCGAGTGGGCCGGCGAGGACAAGCCAGGGCAGGATGGGGGACATGGGTGCTCCGGACGGTTGCAGCGCCCGGGATACGGGAAGGCCCCTATTTTGGAAAATTCAAAGATTGCAACGGATCGTTCGACAAAACAGAATGGTGCATGGCTTTCCTGAACTACCACCACTTGCGCTATTTCTGGGCCGTCGCCACCGAGGGCAGCCTCACCCGGGCGGCGCGCCGACTCAACGTGTCCCCCTCCGCGCTCTCGGTGCAGATCAAGGCGCTCGAGGAGGGGCTCGGGCATCCCCTGTTCGAGCGCACCGGGCGCGGGCTCCAGCTCACCGAGGCCGGCCGCATCGCGCTGGGCCACGCCGAGTCGATGTTCCGGTCGGGCGAGGAGCTCGTCAGCACCCTCAAGGGCCTCGGCAAGCCCAGCCGGCAGGTGCTGCGCATCGGGGCGGTGGCGACGCTCTCGCGCAACTTCCAGCTCGGGCTGCTGCGCCCCCTGGTGAGCCGGCCCGACATCGAGCTCGTGGTGCGCTCGGGCGCCTTCGACGACCTGCTCGCCCAGCTCGAGGCCCATGCCCTCGACCTGGTGCTCGCCAATCAGCCCGCCACCGTCGACCGGAACGCCGAGTGGCAGAACACCCTCGTGGCGGACCAGCCCGTGAGCCTGGTGGGCCGCCCCGACGACGGCACGGGGCCGCTGGCCTTCCCCGACGACCTGGCGCGCGTCCCCGTGGTGCTGCCGGGCCGGGGCAGCACGATCCGCACCGCCTTCGACGCGCTCCTCGACGAGGCCGGCATCCGCCCCGCCGTGCTGGCGGAGGTCGACGACATGGCGATGCTGCGCCTCATCGCCCGCGAGAGCCACGCCGTCACCCTGGTGCCCCCGGTGGTGGTGATCGAGGAGCTCACCCGGGGGCTGCTCGTGGAGCGCTGCAGCCTGCCGCGCATCCGCGAGGCCTTCTACGCCATCACCCGCCGCCGCCGCTTCCCCAACCCCCTGCTGCGCGAGCTCGCCATGGGCGCGGGGTGAGCGGGCGACGGACCGAGGGGCGGACGGCTGGCCGGGGTCTCAGGCCGGCTCCTTCTCCCCGGGAAGGACGAGCGTCACCCGCGTTCCGCCCGGGCCGCTGTCGATCGAAAGCTCGGCGTCGAGCTGGCGGGCATAGGTGCGCAGCATGCGCGCGCCCAGGCTGCCCTCCTTGACGCCGCCCTGGGCGATGTCCTCGGGCATGCCGCCGCCGCGATCGGCCACCACGATGCGCAGGCGCCCGCCGGCGACGCGGGCGAGCGAGACGTCGACCGGGCCGCCCTCGTCCCCGGGATAGGCGTACTTGACCGTGTTGGTGATGAGCTCGTTGACCACGAGGCTGAGCGCCACCGCGCGGTCGACGTCCACGACGACGGGGCCGCCGGCCCCCTCATAGGCGACGCGGTGATGGGGGACCGCCTGCTGGATGCGCTCGCACAGGTCGCGCAGGAAGTCGTCGAGCTCGACGGCCTCGCCGTGGCTGCGCCGCCAGAGATGGTCGTGGACCTGGGCGATGGCGTCGATGCGCCCCCGGGCGTCGCCCAGCGCCCGGCGGGTCTCCTCCTGCGTGGCGCTGCGGGCCTGGAGGCTGAGCAGGCTCGCGATGATAGCGAGGTTGTTCTTGACCCGGTGCCCGACCTCGCGGGTGAGCAGGGCCTGCCGCTCGGCGGCCTCCCGCACGATCAGCTCGGCCTCGCGGCGCTTCGTGTCGTCGCGCCCCACCTTCAGGAAGCCGATCTCCCGGCCGGCGGAATCGTGCAGCGGCCAGGTCGAGCCGTCGACCCAGAAGCGCTCGCCGCCCCGGCGCAGGTGCCAGCGCCGGTCGGGGGCGTGCCCGTCGCGCCGCGCCGTCTCGCGCTCGGCCTCCGGCACGCCCGCCTCCCGGTCCTCCGGCGTGAACAGGACCGCGACGTCGCCGCCCTCGATCTCCTCGGCGGAA
>DASPJU010000211.1:0-9504 GCA_035628475.1 Salinarimonas sp.
CGCAGGTCCGGCTTGTCTGAGCCATACTTTAGCATCGCTTCCGCGTAGGGGATGCGGGGGAACACCTCGGTGACCGGCTTGCCGCCAGCGAATTCCAGAAAGGTGTCGCGCAGGACCGGCTCCATGGTGCGGAACACGTCCTCCTGCGTGACGAAGCTCATCTCCAGGTCGAGCTGGTAGAACTCGCCCGGCAGGCGGTCGGCGCGCGGGTCCTCGTCGCGAAAGCACGGCGCGACCTGGAAGTAGCGGTCGAAGCCCGCCATCATGATGAGCTGCTTGTATTGCTGCGGCGCCTGGGGCAGCGCGTAGAACTTGCCCGGATGCAGCCGGGAGGGCACCAGGAAGTCGCGCGCGCCCTCAGGGCTGGAGGCGGTGAGGATCGGGGTCTGGAACTCGAAGAAGCCGCCGTCCTTCATGCGCCGGCGGATGGAGTCGACCACCTGCCCGCGCTTGACGATGTTGGCGTGCAGCTTCTCGCGGCGCAGGTCCAGGAAGCGGTACTTGAGCCGGGTCTCCTCGGGGTACGACTGGTCGCCCGCCACCTGCAGCGGCAGCTCGGCCGCCGGTCCCAGCACCTCCATGTCGGTGATGAAAAGCTCGACGGCGCCGGTCGCGAGATCCCCGTTCTCCGTGCCCGACGGGCGCTGGCGCACGCGCCCGTCGACCCGCACCACCCACTCGGCGCGCACGGTCTCGGCGAGCTTGAAGGCGGGGCTGTCCGGGTCGGCGACGCATTGCGTGATGCCGTAATGGTCGCGCAGGTCGATGAACAGCACGCCGCCATGGTCGCGGATGCGGTGGCACCAGCCGGACAGGCGGACGGTCCCGCCGATGTCGGACGGGCGGAGCTGGCCGCAGGTATGGGTGCGGTAACGGTGCATGGGGCGGGGCCTAGAGGGCGGTCTCGGATGAAGCGCACCTCAGACCCTGGACCCGCCCTTCTTGTCAAGCACGATGGCTGTTGCGGCCGGTAGCAAGCAGGCGCATGCTCAACCGCCACTGTGGGAGGGCAAACAATGACCATTCTTCTTGGAGGGCTGGCGTTCGAGATCGTGACGGGGCTGGAGCAGGCCGCGCGCAAGCAGCGCTTCAAGGAGCAGCTCGACGCCGGCTTCGGCGGACCCATGGTGATCGCCGAGGGCGACTCCTGGTTCTGCTACCCGCAGGATCGGCGTTACGTTCCGGCGAACGCGCCGCAGGACCTCACCCTCCCTCTGGCGACGAAATACAAGCTCTTGAACATGGCGAAGCCAGGCGACCTCGCCACGGAGATGGCGGGCTTCCGCGAGAAGGATCTCGCCATCTATGCGGCCTACTACAAGGCTGACGTTCTGATCCTGAGTTGCGGCGGAAACGACCTCGTCCACGGTCGCTCGCTGCAGTCGCTCCTCCATCCCGGTGATCTCCAAAACCCTGCGGACTACCTCAAGCTAAGCTTCTGGGCCGTTCTCGAACGGGTGATCGTCTCCATCGAGGAGATGATCAAGACCGCCCGTCGGGCTCGCCCGGACATCCGGGTGATCACGCATGGCTACGATCGTGCGATTCCGCGGCAGAACGGCGCCTGGTTCGGCGAGCCTATGGCGGCGCTGGGCATTCCTCAGGCACGGTGGACCGCGATCGCGCAGACGATCGTCAACGAGTTCAACATTGAGCTTGCCGACCGCGTCGCCGCGCTCGACAGGAGCCTGGCGAACGGCCGCGGCGAGATCGTGCATCTCGACCTGCGCGGGACGGTCGGAGCCAACGAGTGGTTCGACGAGCTCCATCCGACCACCGGCGGCTTCGCGAAGATCGCCGCGAAGTTCGACGCCGAAATCAAGAGGCTTGCGGGCAAGAAGGTGCGGGCCAAGCCGGCCGCCAAACCCCGTCAGCCCGCAATCCCGGATCCGTTCGCGAATGCGGGGGTCGACCAGCCCGGCAACAACTAGGTCCGGCGCCTCTCGCGCCCCCCCCTGCGCAGCCTCGATCCCTTGGAAAACAAACCACGAACACCCATATAGACCCTATGTCCCACAAGGGTTTGCGCAAGATGAAGACGATCACCACGCTGGGCCTCGCGGGCGCCGGCGCCGCGGCCCTGTGGGCGCTCGGCGCGGGTCCGCCGGAGGCCCTTCCGCTGGCCTTGGCCGGCATGGCGCTGTCGCCCGCCGCGGCGTTCCTGAAGCCCGACGACGGCGGCTCGGATGGGCCCCGCGACGAGGGCACCTGGCGCGTCCTGCCCTTCGAGGGCGCGTTCGAATTGTCCTATACGGACGCCACCGGGCAGTGGAGCGTGCGCCGGCTGATCTCGCGCGAGGTGAAGATCGGCCCGGGCAAGGTGCTGCTGGGCGGGCTCGACATGCAGACCGGCGAGTACCGCGGCTTTCGCGCCGATCGGATCGTGCGCCTGCACGACGCCGAGTCCGGGGAGACGGTCGACCGCAACATCGTCGACTGGCTCATGAAGCGCGCCTCGGCGCGGCGGATCGTCCGCGTCGCCCCCGATCGCGATTGAACGAGGCGGGGTCCCGTGCATGATGCTCCCGAGGGAGCCCCATGCCCGCCAGGACCCCGCCCCCGCACCGGGCCGTGCCGCACCCGACAGGCCGACCCGGCCTGGAGGCGATCACCATCGCTTCGGGGCATCACTTTCCTCGCCATTCGCATGACGGCTACGGCATCGGCGTCGTCGAGTTCGGGGCGCAGCGCTCCTGGAGCGGCCTGGGGACCGTCGAGGCGCGGCCGGGCGACGTCATCATGGTCAATCCCGGCGAGATGCACGACGGCGCCCCGCTCGGCTCCGCCGTGCGCGGCTGGCGCATCCTCTATCTCGACCTCGCGACCATGCGCGCCGAGACCGGCGACGATCTCCCCGCCGCGATCGAGATCGTTCGCCCCGTCGCGGGCGATCCCGCCCTCGCGGCCCTGATCCGCCGGCTCTTCTGCGCCTGGCACGGCGGCGAGTCCGATCCGCTCGCGATCGAGGAGGGCGTCCTGCGCGCCGTCATGGCGGCAGCCCTCCGGCACGGGGTCGCGGCCGCCCCGGAGCCTCGCGCCTCGCCCGCCGTGGCGCGCGCGCGGGCGCGGCTCGACGCAGCGCCGGAGCGGCGGGTCACGCTCGCGGAGCTGGCCTCCCTCGCGGGCGTGAGCCGCTTCCAACTCCTGCGGGGCTTCGCCCGCGAGGTCGGGGTGACGCCGCACGCCTATCTGGTCCAGCGCCGCGTCGGCCTCGCCCGCCGGCTGCTGGCCGCGGGACGCGCACCCGCGGAGGCCGCCCTGGAGTCCGGCTTCGCCGACCAGGCCCATCTGACCCGCGCCTTCCGCCGCCAGTTCGGGATCACTCCGGGGCGCTACCGCGCGGCGCTCGGCTAGGCCCCGCAATCCCGTTCAAGACGGCGCGAGGCGGATGCGCGAGGACGGAGGCCCAGCGGAGACCCGCATGCGCGACGCCTACGTTCACGGCTACGACGCCCACGAGAGCCGGCGCTTGCACGACCAGGCCCGGACGCTCGCCGACCTCCTCCATCAGGACACCCGCTACCCGCCCGGGAGCACGGTGATCGAGGTGGGCTGCGGGGTCGGCGCCCAGACCGTCACGCTCGCAGCCATGAGCCCCGGCGCCCGCATCCTCGCCGTCGACATCTCGGACGACTCCGTCGCGCAGGCGCGGGCGCGGGTCGAGGCGGCGGGGCTGACGAACGTCGCCCTGGCCCGGGGCGACCTCCTTGCCCTCCCCTATCCCGATGGGTCTTTCGACCATGCCTTCGTCTGCTTCGTCCTGGAGCACCTCCCGGACCCTGCGGCCGCGCTCGCGGTCCTGCGGCGGCTCGTCCGGCCCGGCGGCACCGTGACGGCGATCGAGGGCGACCACGGCTCGGTGCTGGCCCATCCCGACGACCCGACGGCGCACGAGGCGATCGCGGCCCAGGTCGAGCTGCAGCGACGGGCCGGCGGCGACGCCCTGATCGGACGGCGCCTCGGGCCGCTCCTGCGCGCGGCCGGGTTCTCGGACGTGCGGGTCTCGCCGCGCGTCGTCCACGCCGAGGCCTCCCGGCCGGAGCTGGTGGAGGGCTTCACTCGCTGCACCTTCACGGCCATGATCGAGGGCGTGCGGGCCCCGGCGCTCGCGGCGGGCCTGATCGCCCCCGAGCGCTTCGACGCGGGCATCCGCGCGCTGGAGCGCACGACGGAGCCGGACGGGACCTTTTCCTACACGTTCTTCAAGGCGACGGGGGTGCGGGCTGACCCCGCGTGGTGATGCTCACGCCGCCGTGACCTCGCGCGACCCGATCTCTCGCATCCGCCTCGGAGTTGCGCCGTCTATCCCCCGAGACAGACCTCCACGGCCTGGCCTCGGCTGACCACGCAATCGGCCTCGTAGCCCTCCGCGGAGGGCGCCACGATCACGGTCGCGAGCGGCGGGGCGGGAAAGCGCTCCGTGATGAGCGCGTTGATCTCGGCCGCCGTGACGGCGCTCACCCGTGCGGGCTGGGCGGCCACGCCGGCCGGTTCGCGCCCGGCCGCCATGGCGGCACGCAGCCGCCCTGCCACGTCGACGCGCCCGAATCCGTCCTCCAGGGCGTTAGCGAGCCGCGCCCGGACCGGCGCCACCTCCACCTCGCTCACGCCGTCCCGGTGAAAGCGCTCGTACTGCGCGCGCAGCGTCGCCAGCGCCTTGGGGGCGAGCGCATGGTCGACGGCCGTGCTGATCAGGAGGATCTGGGCGGTGCCGCCGACGGAGACGAGGTCCGCGCTCGTGCCGTAGGTGGCGCCCAGCTCCACCCGAACGGCGCGAAAGAGGCGGGAGGTCTGGCCCGCCGACAGGATCTGGACCGCGAGGCCGGCGCGGGTCGCACCCGCCTCGTCGCGGGGATCCAGGCCCGTGGGTCCGGCGAGGAGGATCGTGGTCTGGGCCACGGGGCGTTCGATCACGATTGTGCGGCGATCGGTCCTCAGGGGCACGGGAGCGCGCTCGGGGGCGCTCGCGCGCTCGGGCAACTCGCCGAAGATCCGGTCGACGAGGCGGATGAGATCGGGCTCGGCGATGGGACCGGCTGCCGCGACCACGAGGTTGTCCCGCGCGAGCACCGCGGCGCGCCAGGCCTCGATGTCCGGACGGGAGACGTCCGCGACGGTGGAACGGGCCGGCGCCACGAGCTCGAGCACGAAGGGGCTCCCGCCCGCGACCATGGTCAGGGCCGCCGTGCGGGCGGCGGTACCTGGGGTCTCCCGGGCCTGGGCGAGGGCCGCGCGGCGCTGGCGCTTGAGGCGGGCGAGCGTGGTGTCGTTGAGCGCGGGCTCCAGGAGGAGCGTGCGCAGGCGTTCGGCCGCGGTCTCGATGCGGTCGAGCGGCGCGGAGAGGCTGCCGACGGTGAGCCCGTTGAAGGTGCCGAGCGAGAGGCCGATGCCCTCGTCACGAAGGTCCTCGCGGAACTCCGCCTCGCTCACGCCCCGCGGTCCGGCGGCGTGCCAGGCCGCCGCGAGGCCGGAGAGCCCCTCGCGCCCCGGCCTCGCCTCGCCGAAGCCGTCGCGCCAGGAGAAGGACAGGGCGACGACGGGGCTCGTCGGGCGCGGCGCAAGGGCGAACCGCACGCCCGCGGGCGTCACGCCCTCGACCACGATCTGGGCCGGTGCCGCGACGGTGCCCAGCAGGAGGACCGCGAGGGCGAGCAGGGCGAGAACCGACCGGGTCACGGCGCCTTGCCCTCGCCCGGGACCAGGATGCCGGTCACCTCGCGTCCCGATCCCGCGACGGCCCGGATGAGGCGGTTGACGTCGTCGACCGTGACGGCGGCGATGCGCCGGGGCCAGACCGCCAGGGTGTCGTACTCGTTGCCGACTCCGAGCCAGTCCACGACCCGGGCATAGACCCGGTCTCCCTGGCGCTCGGCGAGGCGAAGGCTCTCGGCATGGCGCTTCTTGAGCCGCTCGAGGTTGCGCGCGTCGATGCCTCGGGCCGCGAGGTCGCCCCAATAGGCGCGCATGGCGGCGGCGAGCCGGTCCGGATCGGTTTCGTCGTGCGGCTCGGCGGCGAGCGTAGCGCGGTAGATCCCCGGGACGAGGCGGGTCACGTCGGCGAAGCCGACGGCGTCCGTCACGCCCTCCCGCTCCACGAGGAAGTCGTGCGGCGAGCCTGGGAGCTGGCTGCGCAGGAAGCTCGAAAGAAGCTCCCGCGCCGGCCGGAGCGTCGGGTCGTCGTCCTCGAGGCGAACGAGCCTGGCGGCGCTCACGCTGCGTCGGCGCACCTCGTCGGAGGCCTCGCGGATCGTCGCGTCGAGGGGCTCGACCGGGAAGAGCGCCCGCCAGCCCCGCTCCGGAAGCGGCTGCTCGGGCAGGCCCGAGAGGGTCTTCTCGACGATCGCCTTGAGGGCGAGCTCGCTCACGTCGCCCGCCACCACGAAGAAGGCGTTGTTGATGGCGTACCATGCCTTGTGGAACGCTCTCGCGTCCTCGAGGGTCAGCTCGGCGATGGTCTCGGGCGTGCCGCCGACGAAGCGCCCGAGCGGGTGATCAGGCAGGAGCACGCCTTCCAGCCGCGCCTGGAAGCGGGCGAACGGGCTCGCGGAGACGCGCACGTGATACTCCTGGAGGACGATGTTGCGCTCGCGCGCTGCGTCCTCCGGGGTCGCCTCGAAGCCTCTCAGCTTGCCCGCGTAGAAGCCGAACAGCCGCTCCAGATCGGCCTCCGTGCTGGCGCGCCGCGGGAGACGGTGCACGTAGCCGGTGGCCCGGTGCGAGGTCCAGGCGTTCGAGGTGCCGTCGGGGAAGAAGGCGGAGACCGCCTCCGAATGGTCCGCGTTGCGGCGCGCGGCGACGAGATGCTCCAGGAAGTGCGCCACGCCCCGGCAGCGCAGGCCCGGCTCGTCGGCGCAGCCCGCGCGCACCACCATGGTGAACTGTACCGTCCGCATCGAGGGATCGCGCACCAGCACCACCCGATCGCTGATGCGGACCTCCTGCGGACGCGCGTCCGGGGCGGCGGCGTCCGGCGGCGGCTCCGCGGCCGGCTGCTGCGCCACGGCGGCGGCGCAGGCCAGCAGAAACGAGAGGACGCAGGGAAGAAGGACGAAGCGGCGCATCGGACCGTGTGGCCACCGAAACGGGGCGGATTTCCGATTGAAGCCTAGAATGCCCGCCGCGCCAATCGTCGCGGCGCGAAGGGCTGTGGGGAAGCGTCTCCGGGCGAAGCCCGCCGCCCGCGCTGGCGTCATCCGGGAGTCGCGGTTCCCGCGCCGATCCGCTATAGGCGGCCCATGAACCTGATCGCCGACACCGACGCCCTCGCCGCCGCCTGCGCCCGCCTCGCCGCGCACCCCTTCGTGACCGTCGACACGGAGTTCATGCGCGAGACCACCTATTATGCCCGGCTCTGCCTCATCCAGATCGCGAGCGAGGAGGAGGGGGTGCTGGTCGACCCGCTGGCGCCGGGCCTGGACCTCGCGCCCTTCTTCGCGCTGATGGCGGACGAACGGGTCGTGAAGGTGTTCCATTCCGCGCGGCAGGACATCGAGATCATCTGGCAGATGGGCGGGCTCATCCCCCATCCCATCTTCGACACCCAGGTGGCCGCCATGGTGTGCGGCTACGGCGACTCCGTTTCCTACGAGCAGCTCGCCAACGATCTCGCCCGCGCCCGCATCGACAAGTCCTCCCGCTTCACAGACTGGTCGCGCCGGCCCCTCTCGGACGCCCAGCTCGCCTACGCCCTGTCCGACGTGACGCACCTCGTGGAGGTCTACAAGGTCCTGCACGAACGCCTGACCGAGAACGGGCGCCTGGACTGGCTCGACGAGGAGATGCGGGTGCTCACGTCGCCCGAGACCTACCGCGCCGATCCGGAGAACGCCTGGCGGCGCCTCTCCGGCCGGGTGCGCAAGTCCCGCGAGGTCGCGGTGCTGATGGAGGTGGCGGCCTGGCGCGAGCGCGAGGCCCAGGGGCGCGACGTGCCCCGCTCGCGGGTGCTCAAGGACGACGCGGTGGTGGACCTCGCGATCTCGGCGCCGCGCACGGCGGAGGCGCTGGGCCGCCTGCGCTCGATCCCCAGCGGCTTCGAGCGCTCCCGCACCGCCGCCGACATCCTGGCGGCCGTCGAGCGCGGCCTCGCCCGGGATCCCAAGGACGTGCCCTCCCTCGACCGCGGCCGCCCGCGCGGCCAGGTCGGCGCCGTCGTCGAGCTCCTGAAGGTGCTGCTGAAGGCCGTCGCCGAGCGGGAAGGCGTCGCGCCCAAGATCATCGCCACCATCGACGAGCTCGAGGAGATCGCCGCCGACGACGAGGCGGACGTGCCCGTCCTGCGCGGCTGGCGCCGCGAGCTCTTCGGCGGCCCGGCCCTCGACCTGAAGCACGGTCGCCTCGCCATGGCGATGGAGAACGGGCGCGTCGTGCTGGAGAAGCGGGGGTAATGGTCTCCCCTCTCCCGGATGGGAGAGGGGATAGATGTCACCCGATCAGAATCCGCGGCTCCAGGCCCGTGATCTTGGCGAGCTGGCGCATGCGGCCCACCAGCCGCTCGCCGGCGAGCTCGGCCAGATCCTCGGGGAGGCTCAAGGTGAGCTCAGGTCCCCGCGCCACGAGGGGCGCCCGGGGCAGGATGCCGGCCATCGCGACCGATACGGGATAGGCCACTCGCAGCGCCCCGCCGAGAAGCCGCGCCCGCTCCGCCAGGCGGGGGCCCGCCAGGCGCACCAGGCTCCCCGCAGCCTTGTCACCGCTCAGGCCCTCGTGACGGTGGAGGATCGCCAGGGCCAGGAAGGCGCGGCCGGGATGGTCGATGCCGATGAAGTTGGCATTGGAGATGAGGTTGACGCTCTGGTCGCCGCGATAGTCCGGATGCGCGCGCCAGCCGATGTCCGCGAGCAGGCAGGCCG
Source organism: Salinarimonas sp. (assembly GCA_035628475.1). Classification (GTDB taxonomy): domain Bacteria; phylum Pseudomonadota; class Alphaproteobacteria; order Rhizobiales; family Beijerinckiaceae; genus Salinarimonas_A. Next base: position 8,850 of record DASPJU010000211.1, read on the forward strand.
CGTGGCGCAGGCGGCGTTCCTCGGCCGTCTCGTCGAGGCGCGCGCTCGCGACGAAGCGGTCCGTCCAGGCGATGAGCTCGACATTGTGGGCGGGGGAGCGCGAGCGCAGGATGTTGAACTCGGCGGCCGCCGAGAGCAGCGGGTCCTGCGCCCGTTGAGCGTCGTCGAGCCGCTCGAAGAGCAGGCCCTCGCGCACGCCCAGGGCCGAGATCGCGATGTCGCGCGGGCGCCCGAGCCGGATGATCTCCTCCAGCACGATGGCGCCGTAGGCGAGCAGCGGGCGGCGGGCCTCCGAGACCGCGTCGATCTCCTTGAGCACCGCCGCGTCCGTGCGCTCGACCATGCGCAGGAAATCGATCCCGTCCTCGGGCGGCAGGCGGTAGCCGTGCATGACCCGCAGGGGATAGCCCCGCTCGGCCATGTGCAGGCGGGCGAGGGCGCGCCAGGTGCCGCCCACGGCGTAGAAGGTGCGCCCGCGCAGGGCTCCGAGCTGCGCCGCGGTCTCCAGCGCATCGCGCACGAGGCGCTGCGCCTTGCGAGGCGAGTTGCCGGACAGGTCGAGGAGCGCGAGGCCGCCGATGGGCAGGGTGATGCCGGTGCCGGCGCGCCCGCCGCGCACGTCAGTGAGCTCGAGGCTGCCGCCGCCGAGATCGCC
>DASPJU010000212.1:0-2615 GCA_035628475.1 Salinarimonas sp.
GTCGAGGGTGAAGCGCACGGGCGTCTGGGCGGAGGCCGCCCCCGCCCACAGGCCCGCGCCCAGCGCCAGCGCCCCCACCACGATCCGCCGGGTCAGGCCCGCGCCAAGCTTGTTCGCTGCCACCATCTCTCACTCCACGCCGATCGGATTGCTGGATCGATCCCCGGGCAGGGCGTCCCCTTCGGCTTGGCAAGGTCCATGCCGGGTCCCCGAAAGCAAGCCGAAACCGTCCCCTGCCGTCAAGCGCCGTGCGGGGATCTTGGGCAGTTGCCTAAGATTTGCGCAGGTTCAGGGATCATCAACCATGGCGCGCCGTGAATCGGCGGCTCGCCCCTTGACCGCCTCCGCCGGCCCCTTAAATGCGGGGCGTCGGTTACCGGGCCCCTCTGGCGGAGCGCAGCGCGCGTCCGCGATGTCGGAAACCGTCTTCCTGCAACCCAACGGTCCGGTAATCCCATGGAATTCTTCTTTGCCGACTGGCTCGGCAAGCCCGTCTGGATGTGGACGGCCTTCCTCGGCCTCGTCGTCGTCCTCCTCGCCTTCGACCTCGGCGTCCTGCACCGGGACGACAAGGAACTCGGCGTCTCCGAGAGCCTGTGGCTCTCCGCCTTCTACATCGCCATCGCGATGATCTTCGGCGCCTATATCTGGTGGTCCTACGACACCGGCCGCCTCGTGACCGAGGACGGCATGCATGCAGGCATCGCCTATTTCACGGGCTACTTCATCGAGAAATCGCTCTCGATCGACAACGTCTTCGTGATCTCGCTGATCTTCACCTATTTCGCGATCCCGCGGAAATACCAGTACCGCGCCCTGGTCTGGGGCATCCTGGCGGTGATCGTGCTGCGCGGCGTCATGATCGCGGTGGGCGCGGCCCTGGTGCAGCAATATTCCTGGGTTCTCTACATCTTCGGCGCGTTCCTGATCGCCACCGGCATCAAGATGCTCGTGGTGCCCGAGAGCGACCCGGACGTGTCGAAGAACCCCGTCGTGCGCTTCATGCGCCGGCACATGCGGGTCACGGACAAGCTGCACGACCAGCACTTCTTCGTCCGCGAGCCCGACCCGAAGACCGGCAAGATCGTGCTGTGGGCGACCCCGCTCTTCCTCGCCCTCGTCGTGATCAACATCGCCGACCTCATCTTCGCGGTCGACTCGGTGCCGGCGATCTTCGCGATCACCACCGACACCTTCGTGGTCTACACCGCCAACATCATGGCGATCCTCGGCCTGCGCGCCCTGTACTTCGCGCTCGCCGCCATGGTGCACCGGTTCCACTACCTGAAGTACGCGCTGGCGATCGTCCTGATCTTCATCGGCGCCAAGATCTTCTGGAACCAGATCTTCGGCAAGTTCCCGCCGGAGCTGTCGCTGGGGATCACGCTGGCCCTCATCGTCGGTGGCGTCGTCTACTCCCTGTGGAAGACCCGCCGCGACGCCGAGGCCGCGAACCCGGCCGCCTGACGCGAGGCAGCCCCCGCCCGGTTCCCGGGCGGGGGCGCCGACCGGCTCCCGCCGGCTCCGGCCGGGGATCGGGGCCGCCTTCAGCAAATCCCAAGCTTTGCGCGCCACGGTCCCTCCGTGACGCCCCGCCTCCTCGCCCGCCTCCACCCCGATCTCGACCGCCGCCTGGTCCGCCTCGCGGCCCAGGTCGCGGCGCTGACCGCCCTCGTCCTCGTCCTGGCGCAGCCCGACCTGCCCGAGCGGGCCTATTTCGCGCCCTCGGCCGAGCGAACCCTGCGGGCGCTCGCGGCCGAGCCCGGCATCCGCGCCGTGCTGGCGGAGCAGAACCGAGCGCTCGCGGGGGCGCCCGAGGCCTGGACCGACGCCGCGGAGGCCGCCTGGAGCCGCGAGGCGCTCGAGGGCGGCGGAAGCTTCCTCAACGCCGTCCTGCGCCGGCCCGCCTCGCGCAGCTTGAGGGCGATGGTGCGGCGCAGCCCCGTGGTGCGCCACGCGGCGCTCTACGACCGGGCGGGCCGGATCGCGGCCGCGGCGCAGCCGTTGCCCGCCTATCGCTTCGCCCGCGAGCCCGGCTGGGCGGCGCTCGCGGCGCTCCCGCCGGGAGCGCGCCACGTGGGCCCGCGCGAGCCCGGCCACGCGCAGACCTTCGCGGCCTGCTGGGTGACGCTGCCCCTGCGCGATCCGTCCGGGGCGTTGGCCGGCGCCCTCGCCCTGGAGCTTGACGCGGAGGTCGTGGGGGCGACCCTGTGCCGCTGAGGGCGCCGCCCTGGAGCGCTGGCCCCGCCGACCCCATCTGAGGGGCTCCGGCGCCGCGGGCGCCCTCGAGACACGCGATGCCCGAGCTTCCCGAGGTCGAGACCGTGCGGCGCGGATTGGCGCCCGCCATGGTGGGCGCCCGCATCCTGGCGGTCGACCAGCGCCGGCCCGACCTGCGCTTCCCCTTCCCCGACGGCTTCGCCGCCCGCCTGACCGGGCGGGGGGTCACGGCCCTGTCGCGGCGTGCCAAGTACCTGGTGGCCGAGCTCGATTCGGGCGAGGCGCTGATCATGCATCTCGGCATGTCGGGCCGCTTCCGGGTCGAGCGGGACGGGGGCGGGGCGCAGCTCGGCGATTTCCACCACGCCCATGGAGGCGAGGGCGCGCACGACCAC
>DASPJU010000213.1:0-2037 GCA_035628475.1 Salinarimonas sp.
CGGGGACGGCACCTCGCGCACGGACATGCGGAGCTGGATCGTCAGCCTAGGCGACCGCGGCCGCACGCCGCGCCACACGGCCGGGACGTCGCAGGCGGCCCCGCACGTCGCCGGCGTGGCCGCGCTCGTCCTCAGCGCCCGCCCGGGCCTGAGCGGGGCGGCGGTCGAGGCCATCCTCAAGGACACCGCCCGGATGAACGCGGCCTACCCCCGACCCGATCCCGAGTTCGGGTACGGGTTGGTGGACGCCGAGGCCGCCGTCGAGGCCGCCCGGTCCTTCGGGCAACCGACCCCGACCGGGACCCTCACCGCCACCCCGACCCGCACGCCCACGCCCCGGGCAACCCGTGGGCGCCTCCTCGTCCCGCTGGTGGGTTGACCCCGTGGACAGCGGGGCGCCCCGTGCCTTAAAGTAGGGACCAGCACTCGCGCAAGGCGAGCCTACCCCGTAAGGGGCGGGCTCGCCTTTTTTGTTTGCCCGGGAACCGGGCGGGCGGGCGGGTGCTGGGGAGTGCGTAGCGCGTGGTTGCCCCAGCGATCGAGGCGCCGACTACACCGACCGGGCCGACCGCACCCGCGCCGGCCGCGGCGTCCGAAGCCCCCCCGTCCGTCCCCGCACCGGCAGCGCCCGAGGGCGGGTCCGAACCGGCCTCCGCCGCCGACGCGGCTTCTCTCGCGCAGGACGCGCCCGAGAACGCCGCGCCGTCGATCCGGGACTCGTGGAAGACCCTCAGCCCCCAGGAGCGCGCCGAGCTGCTGAAGGAGACGGACTGGGAGGAGGTCTTCGGCGCGAGCGACTGGCTCAAGGGGAAGGTCGGCGCGGCCAAGCAGCGGACCCAGAAAGAGCAGGAGCAGGAACGCGCGGCTCTCGAGGCCGACATCCGGGCCAAGATCGAGAAGGATCTCGAGGAGCGCCGGCTGCTCCAACTGGCCGAGCAGGACGACTTGGTCGGCCTCGGCGAGGCGACCAAGCAGAAGCTGACCAGGGAGCAGGCGGAGAAGCAGCGCAAGGACGCGGCGGCCCGCGACGAGGCCCGGCTGGCCTCACTGGCCCAGGCCGAGGTGCAGGCCGTGGGCGAGGCGCTCTACGGGGCGCTCTCCCCCGACTTGCAGGAGAAGGTCAAGGGCAAGCAGTACGCCCCGGACGGGACCCCCCGCGACGGCGTGATCGCCTTCGTGCAGGAGATGACCCAGCTCCGGGCCGAGCAGATGGCCGAGGCGATCGTGAAGGAACGCCTCCCCAAGGCCGTCGAGGCGGCGGTCGAGGCGCGCCTCAAGGAGGCGAACAACGACCGCTTCGCCGGCGCGCCCTCCCCGGACACCCGCGGCGTGGCCCCCGCCCAGGGGGCGATCACGCGGGCGCTCTACCAGGCGAACAAGAACAACGCGGAATGGATCGACAGGTACGGCACCGAGGCGGCCCGCCAGGCGGCCGCCGGGTGGCCGAACGGCTAAGGCGTGACCCGCCCGCACGGACGCGGGCCGGGGTTTGAAAGGAATCGACGATGGCAGCGACGAACATCACCGTCACCTCGGCGGACGTTTTCCTGGCCGAGGTGTGGTCCCGCAAGTCCTTCAAGGCGGCCGAGTTCGCGACCGAGATCGCCGACACGGTCAACCGCTCCTTCGAGGCGGAGATGAAGTTCGGGGACGTCCTCCACATCCCCGTCATCTCGAACATGACCGCCGGCACCAAGTCGGCCGACACCGCGGTCGCGGTCGAGGCGATCACCGAGACGAAGACCGACGTCTCGATCAACGTCCACAAGTACGTCGCCTTCCGCCTCGAGCGGATCGTGGCCGTGCAGGCGAACCAGAACCTGATGGAGCAGTACACCGCCAAGATCGGCTACCCGCTCCAGCGCGCGGTCGACTCGGGCATCGCGGCGATCTTCGACACGCTGGCGACCACGGTCGGCACGCTCGGCGTCGAGCTGACCTGGGACGACTACCGCACCGCCTGGCAGAAGATGCGCGAGGCCGGCGTCGGCGAGGGCAACCTCAACGGCGGGTCGGTCACCTGGATGCTCTCGCCGG
>DASPJU010000214.1:0-2601 GCA_035628475.1 Salinarimonas sp.
ACCTTCTCGGCGATCATGTTGGGGGTAGGACTGATCATTCGTTCCTCCTCTTCCGCTCATTTTCCTCCCCAGCTTCGCTGGGGAGGTGGCCCGACGGGCCGGAGGGGTCATGAGCATCAGTGTTGGTGCTCATGACCCCTCCGTCAGCGTAAGACGCTGACACCTGTACCTTTTTCGAGCGGTCCCTGCATGGCAGCGCGGGATGGGCGGAGTGGAGCGTAGCGGAACTCCGTCCGTTCCGCGCTGCCATGCAAGTGTCTTATCCTTGCAGGACCGAGCCGATCCGTCGGGAGCACCCGCTGACACCTCGTGCTTCGATCACCTGGGGAGGACATGTGCCCCGACGGATTGGCCGCGATCGATGCCCAGTGGGGAGTCCGTGCCGTTACGCCTGAAGCGCGACGAGCACCAGTACAGGTACCGGCCGAGATCGCGGTGGCTCGTCGTCTTGAATGGAGGAGTGCGTGAACGATCAACAGCGATGGTATGGCGGCGTCGACTGGGCCAGCGAGAGCCACTACGTGTGGCTTGCCGACAAGGACGGCCGACGCCTTGGCGAGAGAAGCTTCAGGCATGCCGGCGACGGCTTGGCCGAGATGGTCGGCTGGCTGCTCAAGACCAGCGGTGCTGCCGAACCGGTCCAGATCGACCTCGCCATCGAGGTCCCGCATGGGCCTGTGGTCGAGACGCTGATCGAGCGCGGCTTCAATGTCTGGGCCCTCAATCCCAAGCAGATGGACCGCTTCCGCGACCGCTACAGCGTGGCCGGTGCCAAGGACGACAGCCGCGACGCCCAGGTCATGGCCTCCGCCCTGCGCACCGATCCGCACTGCTTCCGCCGGCTCACCATCAGCGATCCCATCATCGTCGAGCTGAGGGAATGGTCGCGCATCGCAGCGGACCTGACCGCCGAGCGGACCGCCCTGGTCAACCGCCTGCGCCAGCAGCTGTGGCGCTACTTCCCTGCCTTCCTCGAGCTCGAGGCCGATCTCAGCGCGCCATGGACGATCGAGCTGTGGCAGGCCGTGCCGACCCCCGAGGCGGCCCGGCGGGTCCGCAAGACCTCCATCGAGACCATCCTCAAGCGTCACCGCATCCGCCGCCTGTCGGCCGACCAGGTACTCGAGATCCTGCGCCAGCGACCGCTCACCGTCGCTCCTGGCACCATCCAGGCGGCGCGCGCCCACAGTGCCACCCTCATTGCCAGGCTCAAGCTGATCAACCGTCAGGTCGCCGACGCCCATCACCAACTCGATACGCTCACCGCCTCCTTCGGCGCCGCCGACCAGGCCGAGCCGGGGCAGAACAAGCAGCGTGACGTGGTGATCCTCGCCTCCTTGCCGGGAATCGGGAGGATCAACCTCGCCACGCTGCTGGCAGAAGCTTCGGATGCCCTGCAACGGCGAGACTATCATGCCTTGCGTACCCTGACCGGCGTCGCTCCCGTCACCATACGCTCCGGGCGCAGCTGCAGGATCGTTCGCCGACATGCCTGCCACAGCCGCCTTGCCAACGCCGTCTACCACTGGGCGAGGACCGCCGTTCAGCATGACGCCATCAGCCGCGCCAAATACGCCGTTCTGCGAGCGCGCGGACACACTCACGGCCGAGCCCTCCGCTCCGTCGCAGACAGACTCCTCAACGTCGCCTGCTCCATGCTCAAAGCCGGCACAACCTTCAATTCTTCCCTCCCGATCCAAAATGCCGCTTGATAACGGGTGGGGAGTCCTCCCCATCGCGGAGCGCGATGGGGAGGCATGAGTGTTACGTTCGCTACAAATCCCAGTGAAAGAGCTCATCTGCAGGTCCCATGCAAGCGTAGTGCTGTGATACAGTGCAACTGATGCGGGGCGGGGCGTAGTGTGACGATCGACAGGGCGCGGCTGATCCGGCTGCTGCGGATGACAGAAAGCGACCGGGACGCGGAAGCCCTGATCGCCATCCGGAAAACGAACGCGATGCTGAAGGCCAACGGCGCGAGCTGGTCGGACGTGATCGACCTGCCCGCGCCGGCCAAGCCGCGTGCCGCTTCAACCGACTGGTCCTACGCGTCGCTTGCCGGCTACGAGCGGTCTGACGGCATCCGGCGCTCGCTCCGCCGGGAATTCCCGATCATGCTGGCGTTCTTCCCGCTGTGGATCGCCGCCGAGCTGATGGCGATCTTCTATCCCAACACCTACTGGAACAGGAACGGCAAGCGCGTCGTCGTGGCCTTCTGGTCGCTGTGCTGGCTCGGCCTGGTGTCGTGGTTGGGGGCGGGAACCTGGCTTCTCTTCACGATCGGCACTTGAGAGGCAGCCGGGGTTGATGCGATAGGACCAGCAATGGAGGCGCGTATATGCCGTATACCGAGCTGCCAAACTCGTCATTCTTGGATTTCACGAGCTGGCGCAGCGGGGCCAGCGCGCCGACTGGCGGCGCGGTCGTCACCAGCTTCTCGCTCAACGTCGCGCTGATCCTCGATCGAGCCAATGATCCCTCGACCCTGCTCAATGCCAACTGGGGGTCGCGCCAGCAGCAACTCGATATCCTGAACGACAACGGCACGCTGTGGTCGACCTACGGCGCCGACACGGCGAAGTACAATCAGGTGAAGGCCGA
>DASPJU010000215.1:0-5898 GCA_035628475.1 Salinarimonas sp.
GGCGTTGGAGTAGGTGCGAATGTTGCCCTTGCGGTCGACGCCCCGCGCCTCGATCAGCGCATCCTTGGTCTCGCGCCCATAGGCGCCGCCGTTCATGCGCAGCGCCCCGCCGATCGTGCCCGGGATGCCGCGCAGGAAGGAGAGGCCCGCGATGCCGGCTTCCGCCGCCGCGCGCGCCACCTTCACGTCGGCCGCGCCCGCGCCGGCGCGGATGCGGTGGCCCTCCAGCACCTCGATCTCCGCGAAGGGCTTGCCGAGCCGGACCAGCGCGCCCGGCAGGCCGCCGTCGCGCACGAGCAGGTTGGAGCCGAGGCCCACCACCATGAGGGGCAGGTCGGGGGGGAGGTTTTCCAGGAACAGCGCCAGGTCCGCCTCGTCGGCGGGGGAGAACAGGAGCTGCGCCGGCCCGCCGGTGCGAAACCATGACAGCGGCGCGGTGGGCGCGTTGGCCTCGAGCGCGCCGCGCAAGCCCGGCATGCGGGCGCGAAGGTCGGGGGTGAGGTCGGGGAAGGTCATGGAGCACCTGGCTCCCCTCTCCCGGACGGGAGAGGGGTCGGGGGTGAGGGATCACGCGGGACGGTTCGCACGACCTTGCCGCTTCTCCACCTCCTCGTGCCGAGGTGCGAGCGGAGCGAGCCTCGAAGCACGCAGCACGCTGCCACCGCAGTCGGCGATCCCTGAAGCGCCTTTCGAGGCTCGGCTTCGCCGAGCGCCTCAGGACGAGGGTGGAAGGTGAGAGTGGTCGGATGGGCGCGAATCTCCCCAGCGCGCACCCTCACCCCCGGCCCCTCTCCCATCCGGGAGAGGGGGGATGCCGCCCCACCCCTCACGCCGCCTGGCCCTCGAGCGAGCCCAGCTCGCCGGGCAGCGCGTAGGCCCATTGGGTGATGTTGCCGGCGCCCAGGCAGATCACGTAGTCGCCCGGCCGGGCGAGGCCGCGCACCATGCCGGCGAGGTCCTCGGTGCGCTCGAGGGCCACGGCGTTGCGGTGCCCGCGGGCCTTCAGGCCCTCGACGAGCCCGTCGCGGTCGGCGCCGGGGATGGGCTGCTCGCCCGCCGCGTAGACGGGGGCGACGATCACCGCGTCGGCGTCGTTGAAGCAGGTGCAGAAGTCGTTGAAGAGCGAGTGCAGGCGCGAGTAGCGGTGGGGCTGGACGACCGCGATGACCTGCCCGTCCGTCGAGGCCCGGGCGGCCTTCAGCACCGCCGCGATCTCGATGGGGTGGTGGCCGTAATCGTCGAAGACCGTGACGCCGTTCCACTCGCCGGTGCGGGTGAAGCGCCGCTTGACGCCGCCGAACGAGCCGATCGCCTTCCGGATCGCCTCCGGCGTGACGCCGAGCTCGTGAGCCACCGCGATGGCGGCGGTGGCGTTGAGGGCGTTGTGGGCGCCGGGCATGGGGAGCACCAGGTCGCCGATCTCGGCCCGGTAGCCGGGCCGCCGGTCGCGGATCAGCACCCGGAAGCGCGTCTGCCCCCCGCCCTGCTCCACGTCGATGAGGCGCACGTCCGCCTGCGGGTTCTGCCCGTAGGTGATGATGCGCCGGTCCTCGATGCGCCCCACCATGTCCTGCACGATCGGGTGGTCGATGCACATGACCGCGAAGCCGTAGAACGGGATCTGGTCGATGAAGGCGCGAAACGCGTCCTTGATGGCGTCGAAGGTCTTGAAGTGGTCGAGATGCTCGGGGTCGATGTTGGTGACGATGGCGACGTCCGCGGGCAGCTTCAGGAAGGTGCCGTCGGATTCGTCGGCCTCCACCACCATCCACTGGCCCTCGCCCATGCGGGCATTGGTGCCGTAGGCGTTGATGATGCCGCCGTTGATCACGGTGGGATCGAGGCCGCCGGCGTCGAGCAGCGTCGCGACCAGCGAGGTCGTGGTGGTCTTGCCGTGGGTGCCCGCCACCGCGACGCAGGACTTGAAGCGCATGAGCTCGGCCAGCATCTCGGCGCGGCGCACCACCGGCAGGCGACGCTCGCGGGCGGCGGCGAGCTCCGGGTTGTCGCGGCGGATCGCGGTCGAGACCACCACGATGGCGGCGTTCTCGATGTTCTCGGCGCGGTGGCCGACGAAGGTGGCGACGCCCTTCTCGGCGAGGCGCTTGACGTTGTAGTTGTCGGCGGCGTCCGAGCCCTGCACGGTGTAGCCGAGATTGTGCATGACCTCGGCGATGCCGGACATGCCGATCCCGCCGATGCCGATGAAGTGGATCGGGCCGAGCTTCGGGGGCAGCTTCATGGGGTCGTCCCTCCGGGTAGGGCGATCCGGGCGAGCGCGACGACCTCCGCCGCCAGGCGCTCGGCCGCGTCCGCGATGCCGGCGGTCTTGGCCGCCAGCGCGGCGCGGGTCAAGAGGTCCGGGTCCTCGAAGCGGGTCGACAGCTCGGCCGCGACGCGCTCCGGCGTGAACTCGGGCTGCGGCAGCACGATCGCGGCCCCGATGGCGCCCAGCGCGCGGGCGTTCGCGGCCTGGTCCTGATCCAGCGCGCCCGGCAGGGGGACGAGGATCGCCGGGCGGCCGATCACGGCGAGCTCCGCCACCGTGGAGGCGCCCGAGCGCGCGATCACGAGGTGGCTGTCGGCCATGAGCCCGGGCAGGTCGCGGAAGAAGGGCTCGACTCGGGCCTCGACGCCGGCGCCGGCATAGGCCTCGCGGACCCGCGCGAGATCCTCCTCGCGGGCCTGCTGGACGATCGTGAGACGCGCGCGATGGGCATCGGGCAGGGTCTCGACCGCCGCAGGGACGACGTCGCTCATCACGCGGGCGCCTTGGCTGCCGCCGAACACGAGAAGCTTGAGCTTCCCGCCCCTGAGGGCCGGCGGAAAGAGGGTGTGCGACGCGGCAACGACGGCGGGGCGCACGGGGTTCCCGGTATGGGCCCGGCGGGCCGGCGTGGAGGGCACGCCCGCCACCTCGGGAAAGCCCGTGGCGACGAGGCGGGCGCGGCGGGCGAGCAGGCGGTTCGCCCGGCCCATGACGGCGTTCTGTTCGTGGATGATTGTGGGCACGCCGGTGAGCTGCCCCGCGAGCACGGGGGGCACCGTCGGGTAGCCGCCGAAGCCCACCACGGCGGCGGGCCGGAGGCGGCGCAGCACGCCCGTCGCCTGGAGGACGCCGCGCCCCAGCGTCAGGCCCGCGAGCGCCATGCGCGGCAAGGAGCGCACCGAGGGCGTCGCGGAGGCGACCGTGACGATCTCCTCGGCGGGAAAGTCCCGCATGTAGGTGTCGACCCGCTCGTCGGTCACGAGCACGACGCGGGTGCCGAGCCTGCGCAGCACGTCGGCGAGCGCCTGGGCGGGGAAGAGGTGGCCGCCCGTGCCGCCGGCCGCGATGACGACGAGGGGCGCGCTCACGCGGGCACCGCCTCGGCCGGGGCCTCCCGCGCGGGCTCCATCAGCTCGGCGCGCGGGCGCCGCCGGGTGAGCGCCACGAGGAAGCCCATCCCCAGCGCCAGGGACAGGAGCGAGGAGCCGCCATAGGAGATGAAGGGCAGGGTCATGCCCTTGGCCGGCATCAGGTGGGTGTTGACCGCCATGTTGATGGAGGCCTGGAGGCCGAACATCAGGAGCAGGCCCGCCGTCGCGAGCCGGGAGAAGGCGTCGTCGTTGCGCCGCGCCAGGTGCAGGCCGCGCAGCACGATGAAGGCGTAGATCGACAGGACCAGCAGGCAGGCCACGATGCCGAACTCCTCCGAGGCCGCCGAGAAGATGAAGTCCGTGTGGGCGTCGGGCAGGATGCGCTTGACGGTCCCCTCCCCCGGGCCGGTGCCGAACCAGCTCCCCTTGGCGAAGCTCTCCATGGCGGCGTCCACCTGGAAGCTGTCGCCCGTGTCCTTGTCCAGGAAGCGCTCGATGCGGGCCCGCACGTGCGGCATGAACTCGTAGGCCGCCACGATGCCCACGGCCCCGGCGCCGCCCAGCCCCATGACCCAGAACCAGTGCAGGCCCGCGATGAAGAACAGGCCGGCCCAGGTGATGGTGATCAGCATGGTCTGGCCGAAATCGGGCTGCATCACGAGCGGCACGATGGTGAGCGGCAGGAGGAGGAGCGCCACGACGGCGCCCGGCATGTCGCGCCGGCGCGCGCCCTCCGAGAAGGCCCAGGCCGCCAGCACCACGAAGGCGGGCTTCACGAACTCGGAGGGCTGGATGCCGACCCCCATGACGTTGAGCCAGCGATGCGCCCCCTTGATCTCGGGCCCGAAATGGAGGGCCACGATCACGAGCGTCATGCCGCCCGCCCAGACCGCCAGGGCCACCCGCCGCACCATGCGCGGCGACAGGAACGACACCGCCCCCATGACGAGGAGCGCCGGGACCAGGAACATCACCTGCCGGTGCACGAAGTGGAAGGTCGGCAGCCCCAGCCGCTCCGCCACCGGCGGCCCGCCCGCCATGAGCAGGACGAGCCCCGCCGTCATGAGGGCCAGGAGGGCCGCGACGAGGACGCGATCGATGGTCCACCACCAATCGCCGACGAGGGACCGTTCCGCGCGCGAGACCATGGATCTAGGCTTTCGGTGAGAGGTGGCACGCTGCTCCCCTCTCCCGGAGGGGAGAGGGGCCGGGGTGAGGGTGGCCAGGGCGGGAGGCTCGCTGCACCTCCCCGTCGTCATGACCGGGCTTGTCCTTCGACAGGCTCAGGATGAGGCCGGCCATCCAGACGGAGCGGTGGCTCCGGGTCCCCGGGTTGAGCCCGGGGACGACAGGGGGAGGCGTGGAGCGATCTGGTCTGAGCGCACCGCCCTCACCCCCTGGCACTACGTGCATCCCTCTCCCGTCCGGGAGAGGGGGGCGCGTCGCGGATGTCCCCATCTAGCCCCCCACCGGCGCGAGCCCGGGGAGCGCCCGGACGAGGTCGCGGAAGCGGTTGCCGCGGACCTCGAAATTGGGGAACTGGTCGTAAGAAGCGCAGGCCGGCGAGAGGAGCACGACGGGCTCCGGCGCGGCGTCGGCGGCTGCCATCTCGGCCGCGCGGGCGACCGCGACCTCGAGGGTGCCGCAGCGCTCGACGGGCACGCGGCCCTCCAGGGTCGCGGCGAAGGCGTCCGAGGCCTCGCCGATCAGGTAGGCCCGGGCGATCCGGTCGAAATAGGGGGCAAGCGTCTCGATCCCGCCCGCCTTCGCCTTGCCGCCGAGGATCCAGTGGATGCGGGGATAAGAGGACTGGGCCTTCTCGGTGGAATCCGCGTTGGTGGCCGTGGAATCGTTGACGAAGAGCGCGCGCCCGATGCGGCCCACGCCCTCCATGCGGTGGGCCAGCCCCGGGAAGGAGCGCAGCCCCCCCTGGATGACGGCGGGGTCGAGGTCGAGCGCCCGTGCGGCCGCGATCGCCGCGGCCGCGTTCTGGGCGTTGTGGGCGCCGCGCAGCGACGAGATGCCCGCAAGCTCGTAGCGCTCCACGGCCTCCCCGCCGCGCATGACCACCACCGACTCGCCGTCGCGGACGAGTCCGTCGGGAAGCCCGCGCTCGACCGAGACGGAGATCGCCCCCACGCGCCCCGCCATGGCCCGCGAGGGCTCGTCGTCGACGCCGACCACCGCGGTGCCGGCGCCCGCGACCAGGCGCTCCTTGATGGCGGCATAGGCCTCCATGGTCCCGTGGCGGTCGAGATGGTCCGGCGAGAGGTTGAGGTGGATGCCCACCGTGGGATCGAGGGAGGGCGCGAGGTCGATCTGGAAGGACGAGCACTCGACCACGTGGACGCGGTCGGCCGAGGGCGGCGCGAGCGACAGGATCGCGGTGCCGATATTGCCGCCAAGCTGCGCATCGTAGCCCACGGACCTAACCAGGTGCGCAATCAGCGCCGTGGTGGTCGACTTACCGTTGGTGCCTGTGATGGCGACGAATGGCGCATTCGGCGCGTGACGCCGGCGCTCGCGGCAGAACAGCTC
>DASPJU010000216.1:0-5606 GCA_035628475.1 Salinarimonas sp.
ACGGCAAGCGGGATCTTCGTGCGCCCGGGAATCCCCGAATTCATGCGCGACCAGGCGGTGCCGGCAGCCGACCTCATCACCCCGAACCAGTTCGAGCTCGAATACCTGTCGGGCCGCGCCACCCCCACGCTCGCCGCCGCCAAGGAGGCGGTGGCCGCGATCCAGCTCACCGGGCCCCGGGTGGTGCTCGTGACCTCGCTCCACACCGAGGACACGCCCGCCGACGCCATCGATCTCCTGGCCGGCGAGGGCGACCGGTTCTGGCGCGTGCGCACGCCGAAGCTCTCGCTTGCCGTCAACGGGGCGGGCGACGCCATCGCGGCCCTGTTCTTCGTGCACTACGCCCGCACGCGCTCGGCCGCGACGGCGCTCGGCGAGGCGGCCGCCTCCGTCTACGGCCTCCTCAAGCGCACCGAGGCGGCGGGCTCCCGGGAGATCCTCACGGTGGCGGCCCAGGACGAGTTCGTGAGCCCGACGCGCCGGTTCGAGGTGGAGGGGGTGTGAGGCGGTCCTCCCTCCCCCTTGTGGGGAGGGGCAGGGGTGGGGGTCGGGACGCCATCCGCCGTCGGTTCAGGACAGCCCTGTGCGACCGAGCGCGCTCCCCTCCCCATCCACCGCTCCGACGTTTCGACCCCCACCCCCGACCCCTCCCCACAAGGGGGAGGGGCATCGCGGAACCGCCGCGCCCGCCCCGCCGTTGCGCTCGGGCCATCCGGGAGCCCGCCCGTGCGCCTGCGCGTCGCCACCTTCAACATCGAGAACCTCGCGGCCCGCCAGGCGGTGGGAACCGCCGCCCGGCCCGAGACCAAGCCCGCCCTGTCGCTCTTCGACTTCCCCGAGCCCCGCGACCGCGAGAACGCCGAGCGCGCCATGGCGCTCATGGCCGAGGACGAGAAGCGCCAGGCCACGGGCCTCGCCATCGCCGAGGCCCGGGCCGACGTGATGATCTTCCAGGAGGTCGACGACCTCGGGGTCCTGCAGCCCTTCCTCGCCAATTACGTCCACGACTTCACGGACCTGCGCTACGGCCACCTCAAGGTGATCGAGGGCAACGACCCGCGCGGCATCGACGTCGCCTTCGCGGCGCGGCGCGATCTCGTGGAGGGCAAGAAGGACATCCGCTTCCGCTCCCACCGCGCGCGCACCTTCGGCGAGCTCGACCTCCTCAACGAGGAGCTTGCGGCCTTCCGCATCGGCCCCGACGACCTCGTCTTCAACCGCGACTGCCTCGAGGCGACCCTGGACCTGGGCGACACGCAGCTCACGATCTTCGCCTGCCACTTCAAGTCCATGGGCCGGGCGGAGCACGACGGGCGCACCAAGACGCGGCCGATCCGCGAGGCCGAGGCGCGGGCGGTGCGCCGCATCGTCGAGGAGCGCTTCGGGGAGGGCTGGCGCGAGGCGAACTGGATCGTGGCCGGCGACCTCAACGATTTTCGCGAGCGCATCGGGCCGGGCGGCGCGGTCGAGCGGACGCTGCCCTCGGGCATCGACGTTCTGTTCGAGGATTTCGCCGTCAATCCCGTCGAGCGGCTTGAGCCCGCCGAGCGCTGGACCCTGTTCCACGGCCAGGTGCTCAAGGACGGCACCACGATCGAGGAGCATGTCCAGCTCGACTACCTCCTCCTCTCGCCGGCGCTGGCGCGGGCCAATCCCGAGCCCCCGATCGAGATCCTGCGCCGGGGCCTGCCCTACCGCGCGCCCCTCGACCCTACCCATCCCGACCGCTCGGTGGGCTATCTCGCGACCCGGGCCGACCGCTATCCCCGCATCGGCTGGGACCGTCCCAAGGCGAGCGACCATTGCCCGCTGGTGATGGAGATCGAGGTGCCCTGACCCGGCCGGGCGCCACGATTCCAAGGCCTGGACCGCGCGTCCTCGCGCCCGGTACCATGCGGGCGGCATCGGGGAACGGCATGGGCGAGCGGCGGTCGCGGGCGACGGACGGCTATGCCGAGAACGCGGCGGCCCTGGCCGAGCAGTACGAGCGCCTCACCTTCGAGGACGTCCACCGCGACATGCTCGCTCTGTTCCCGGTCGAGCCCGGCCGCGTCCTGGATGTGGGCGCCGGCACGGGGCGCGACGCGGCGGCCCTGTCGGCGCGCGGCCACAGGGTCACGGCCGTCGAGCCCACCCGCGCGTTGCGCGAGCACGGGCAGCGGGCCCATGCCCGCGCGGGCATCCGGTGGATCGACGACCTCTTGCCCCATCTGGCGGGGCTCGGCGACGAGCGGGCCTGCTTCGACCTGATCCTGCTCACGGCCGTGTGGATGCATCTCGACGCCGACGAGCGCGAGGCGGCCATGGCGCGCGTCGCCGATCTGGTCGCTCCGGGAGGGCTCGTGGTGATGTCCCTCCGGCACGGGCCGGTCCCGGAGGGGCGCCGCATGTTCGCGGTCTCGGCCGAGGAGACCGAGGCCCTGGCCGGCAGCCACGGCCTGTCCCCGATTCGCCGGCAGGAGCGCGAGGACATGCTGGGCCGGAGCGACGTCCGCTGGACCTTCCTGGCCCTGCGGGCCGCGGGGCCCCGCCCCGAGCCCTAGCTCCCCTGCACGATCACGCCGTACCAGCCCAGGCCCCGATAGGTCTCGTAGCCCGGCGTGTGGTGGAAGGCCGTCACGGTGCCGCTGCGCGGATCGCGCTCGATGCCGCTCCGGCGGCCGTGGGGGTCGAGGGCGAGCGTCTCGGAGAGGATGCCCCGGCCGTCCGAGGCCGCGATGACGCGTCGGCGCCCGTCGACGAGAAGGACGCGGGTGCGGGCGCGGTCCTCGGGGGCGACCCGCACGCCCTCCACGATGGCGCGGGCCTGCGGCCCCCAGTCGAAGTGGATCGCGAGCATGCCCAACGCCCGCCCCCCGGGATCGCCGCCCTCGCGCACGCTCGCGCAATAGGTCGCGACCTGCGCGCCGCCGAGGCGCTCCTGGACCGCCACGTCGGCGGCCACGAACTCGTCGCCGGAGCGCAGGGCGAGCGCCTGCCGGAACCAGGCCTCGCCCGCCACGCTCGCGCCGCGCACCCCCGGATGGCGGTCCGGCCGGCCGTTGGCGATGACCCGCCCGTCGAGGTCGCACAGCCAGAGATCGAGATAGACTGTGTAGGCCGAGAGGATGACCCCCAGCCGCCGGGCGGCATGGGCGGCGCGCTCCGGAGCGGGCTCGGCGGCGGCCTCGACCAGGGCCGAGTCGGTCGCCCACCAGCGGACGTCGCAGGTGCGCTCGTAGAGATTGCGGTCGATGAGCTCGACGGCGTTGAGGGCGAGATCGACGAGGCGCTCGCCCTGCGCCTTCTGCGACATGCGCGCGACGAGGCCGTCCAGCTCGCCGATCCGGCCCGCCAGCTCCGCCTCGAGCTCGCGCGCGATGCCCTCGATCTCGGCCCCGATGGCGCGCACCTCCTGGGCCACCACCGAGAAGCCGCGTCCCTGCTCGCCGGCGCGCGTCGCCTCGATCAGGGCGTTGAGCGCCAGGATCTTCACCTGGCCCGTGACGGCCTGGATGCGGCGGGTCTTCTCGCCCGCGACCTTGCGGACCTCGGCGGTCGCCTGGGCGACCCCGCGCAGGGGGTCGGCTGCGGCGCCGTCCTGGGACGGGGCGGCGGAGCGCTGGGCGTAGGTCATGGCGGTTCCGTCGTGGGGCGCGGTCGCCGAAACCATCGCCTGCGAGGGTTACCGTTCGGTAAAGCGGGGCCCAAGCGGTGTGCAGGTCCGCTTCGTGCCTCTTTCACGTGCAGCCGAGCCGGCGCTCAATCCGGCCTTTACTTCGCCCGCGCCCGGGACCAAGCCTAGGTCGCCCGGACGCCTCGCCGCCGGGCGGCACGCAGGCAGGCATCATCGTGAGCGGACCCTCCCCGATCGACGACGGACCGTCCCATCAGGTCCGCAGCTGGTTCGGCGCCGGCATCCAGGCCATGGCGACCCATCCGGCCGTGCAGGCTCTCGCCGACAAGTGGCTCCAGATCCGGGCCGAGCGCGACCCGACGCTGGCGGATTTCTGGCTCGACCCGCCGGACGCGCTGGCGAGCTACGCCATCATCTTCCTCAAGGGCGGGAGCGACTACACCTATCTCCACCACGGGCGCGCGCTGCGGGAGCGCGTCGGCTTCTCGATGCAGGGACGGCGCCTGGGCGAGCTGCGCACCCGGGTGCGCGCGGAGCTCGAGGCGATCTACGACCGCTGCTCGGAGCGCTTCGAGCCCGCCTATTTCCAGTCCTTCGCCGACTTCCAGCAGGACGTGATCCTCTGGGGGCGCTTGTGCCTGCCCCTGCGGATCGGCGAGGAGGACGACCGGGTGGCGCTGCTCCTGTTCTGCCATCCCATCGAGGACAAGGCGTCCCTGTTCCGGGCCATGTTCGAGCACTCGGCGGCCGCGATGCTGATCGCCTCGCCCGTGCGGGACGAGCTGGGCGCCATGACGGACGGCTGGATCATCGCGGCGAACGGGCCGGCGGCACGGCTGACGGGTTCGGCGGAGCACGCGCGCGCGACGCTGCTCCTGCGCAGCACGCCCCTCTTCGCCTCCGACGCGCTCTGGAACCACCTCGTGGCCGGGCTCGAGACCGGGATGGTCTCGGCGGCCCTCGCCGAGGCGAGCGGGCGGACCCTCCTGCTGGAGGCGGAGGCCGTGAACGACTATGTCGTGCTGCGCCTCCTCGAGCCCGCGAGCCCCGCCCCGACCTTCGCGGTCGGTTGAGGCTTGACCCGGCCGCGCGGGCGCCCGACAAACGCCTCGACCCCGCCACCGAAGGACGCGCCCGCGCCGATGCTCCGCTCCGCCGCCCTTGTCCTCCTCCTCGCCCTCGCGGCCTGCAACCAGACCGCCGCCCCCGTCGCCACGATCGCCCCGGCCCCCGGCTCGGGCGCGACCTCGGCCGCCTTCCGGCTGCCCGACGGCGCGGGCTGCGCCGGCGAGGTGGCCAGGTTCCGGGCGGTGATCGACAACGACCTCGCGACGGGCCAAGTGGCCCGCTCGGTCCACGGCCGGATGGCGGCCGAGGTCGACCGGGCCGGAGCCGCCTGCTCGGCGGGGCGGGACGCGGAGGCCGCGCGCCTCATCGCCTCGACCAAGGGACGCTTCGGGTACCCGTGACGCGCGCCTGGAGCCCGTCGGACGGTTCTGGCGCCTGACAGGCTCCAGGTGCTTGATCTGTCGTCTGTCTTCGCGGAGAACCGGAAGCCGCTCCTCCGCGACATCCTCTAGCCCGCCGCGAAGGCGTGGGCGAGATAGGCCTGGAGGAAGCGCGGCATGCGGTCCGCGTCGATGTCGGCGGGGCCGCGCGCCAGCACGATGTCGGCGAGCTCCGGCTCGTCCTGCGCGGCGATGCGGGCACGGATGCGCGCGCGCGCCGTCTCGCCGTCGTCGGGAAGCGCGATCGGGCGCATATAGGCCACCGCCGCCCCGTCCCGCACCACGGTCCAGCCCTCGCCGACCGCGACCTCGGCCGGCTCCAGCCCCGTCTCCTCGCGCAGCTCCCGGATCACGCTGCCCGCCAGGTCCACGCGGCCGTCGGGCGTGACGTCGGAGCGGTCCGGCGTGCCCGCGGGGAAGTAGACGCGCCCGCGATTGGCCGTGTGCGGGCCCATGACGCCGAGCACGAAGACCCCGTCGGC
>DASPJU010000217.1:0-3218 GCA_035628475.1 Salinarimonas sp.
GACACGGAGGAGGAGAAGACCTACCAGATCGTCGGCGAGCCCGAGGCGGACGTGCGCTCGGGCCGGGTCTCGGTCACCTCCCCGATCGGCCGGGCGCTGATCGGCAAGGGCATCGGCGACACCGTCGAGGTGACCACCCCCGGCGGGGGCAAGTCCTACGAGATCGTGGACGTGGCGTTCCGGTAGACGTCCGTCATTCCGGGGCTCGGCGGAGCCGAGCCCCGGAATGGCAAGGGGGCAAGAGTGCCATCGCACTTCTCCTTCCCCACCTCCCCTGGCTAGCCTGACTCCGCGGCCCGACTCGCGCTGCGGAGCGCCCCATGGAACCCTGGCTCGCCGCCGCCCTCGCCTATATCCCGCATTGGCTGGAGTTCCAGCGCCGGCACCTCGACCAGCCGGGGGTCGCGGTCGCGATCGACCGGCGCGGCGAGACGGTGCTGGACCGGGCCTTCGGGGTGGCCGACCTCGTGACGGCCGAGGCGCTCACCCCCGACCACCGCTTCCGCATCGCCTCGCATTCCAAGGCCTTCACGGCGGCCGGGACCCTGCGCCTCAAGGAGCGCGGACTCCTGCGGCTCGACGATCCCGTCGGCGCCTACGTGGACAGCCTCCATCCGGAGGTGGCGGCCGCGACGCTCGCGCAGCTCCTGTCCCACGGGGCCGGCCTGAGCCGCGACGGGCCCGACGCGGGCCAGTTCTTCGAGCGGCGCGCCTATCTCGACGAGGCGGAGCTGCGCGCCGATCTCGGCCTTGCCCCGGCGCTGGAGCGGGCGACGCGGTTCAAGTACTCCAACCACGGCTATGCCCTGCTCGGCCTGGTGATCGAGGCCGTGACCGACCGGCCCTACGAGGCCTGGATCCGCCGCGAGGTGATCGCTCCCACGGGCCTCGCCGAGACCGATCCCGACATCCCCGCGGCCCCTCGCCCGCCGCTGGCCACGGGTCACGGCACGGTGCTGCCCTTCGGCCGCCGCCCGCGGATCCCGGGGCGCAACCCGGCCCGCGCCATGGCCCCGGCCGCCGGCTTCGTCGCGACCGCCCGGGACGTGGCGCGCTTCTTCGGCAGCCTCGCGCCGGAGGCCGAGCGGAGCGTGCTGTCGCGCGAGAGCCGGCGCGAGATGACGCGGCGGCACTGGCGCGACGAGCCCTTCGGGGCCGAGCGTCACTACGGGCTCGGCGTGATCGTCGGCCCACCCGGGCCATGGGCGGGGTTCGGCCATTCGGGCAGCTTCCAGGGCTTTCTCTCGCGCACCGTCGTGGTGCCGGAGCACGGGCTCGCCGTCACCGTGCTCACCAATGCCATCGACGGGCCGGCCCAGGCCTGGACCGACGGCATCCTGCACATCCTGCGCGGGTTTCAGGAGCGCGGCGCCCCGGCGGCGGATCTCGCGGGCTGGAGCGGGCGCTGGTGGACGCTGTGGGGCGCGCACGATCTCGTGCCGGCGGGCGAGCGCGTGCTGGTCGCGGCACCGGCCGCGGTCCTGCCCTTCGCGGACGCCCCCGAGATCGCGGCCGACGGGCCCGCCTCGGGACGGGTGGCGCGCGGCCACGGCTTCGGCTCGCCCGGCGAGGAGGTGCGGCGGAAAGGCGACTCGCTGTGGATCGGCGGCGCCGAGCTCGTCACGGAGGAGCGCCTGCGCGAGGAGGTCGCGGGGCGCGGCGCCTGAGCCCCTGGACGGCTCCGCGTCGGGATGGCACCTTTGGCGCCCCACGGAGGATGTCCCATGACCTCGCTCTCCCGCCGATCGGTGCTGGCCGGCGCGCTCGGCGCCCTCGCGGCCGGTCCCGCGCTCGCCCAGGCGCCCGGTTTCCGGGGCATCGAGGTGGACGTGCGCCCGCTCGCGGCGAAGGGCGGCGGGCTCGCCGCCGACCTGCTGCGCCAGGTGGTGACGCAGGAGGCCCGCGCCGTCTTCGCGGACCGCATCGCCCGCGGGGGGCCGCGCCTCGTCATCGTGCTCACCAGCCTGCAGATGACGGCCTATGCGGGCGAGGGCAGCGGCCGCTGGGGCGGCGCCGGCGGCGGCAGCGACTATCTCGACGGCGAGGCGCTGCTGCTGGGCGCGCGCGGCGAGGTCCTCAGCCGCACGCCGCAGCTCTTCGCCCAGCCCGCCAATGCGGGCGGCGCCTGGTTCGATCCCGACAGCGAGCGCCGGCGGGTCGTCATGCTGGGGCGCAACTACGTGGCCTGGCTGCGGCGCACGCTGGGCTGAGGCGCCGCGCTCACTCGCGCTCGATGCGGATCACCTGCGGCGGCTCGGAGACGAGGCCGTCGGCCGCGATCTTGTCGAGGGTCTCGCGCACGGCGGCCTCCGTGGCCGCGTAGGTGATCAGCACCAGGGGAACGGGCGTGCCCGAGCGCCCGTGCGGGTCCTTGGGCGCGCCGGGCGGACGCTTCTGCAGGATGCTCTCGAGCGATATCTCGCCCTCGGCCATGCGGCTCGCCACGCCCGCCGCGACGCCCGGGCGGTCGTGGACCGTGAGGCGGATATAGTAGCCGCCCTCGTGGCGCTGCATGGGCGCGCGCTGGGGCCGCTCCAGGCGCTCCACGGGCCGGCCGAACGGCGCGCGAGGGGGCGCGCTCGCCACGTCCGCGATGTCGGCCACCACCGCCGAGGCGGTCGGGTCGCCGCCGGCGCCGGGCCCAATCAGGGTGAGCTCGCGCACGGCATCCGCGTCGATGGTGACGGCGTTCGTCACGCCCATGACCTGGGCGATGGAGGATGATTTCGGCACCATGGTCGGGTGGACCCGCTGCTCGATCCCCGTCTTGGTGCGCTCGGCGACGCCGAGCAGCTTGATCCGGAAGCCGAGCTCGTCGGCCATGCGCAGGTCGAGCGGCGTGATCTTGGAGATGCCCTCCACGTAGACCGCCTCCGCGTCGATCTCGGTGCCGAAGGCGAGGCTCGTGAGGATGGCGAGCTTGTGGGCCGTGTCGAAGCCCTCGACGTCGAAGGTGGGGTCCGCTTCCGCGTAGCCCAGCCGCTGCGCGTCCTTGAGGCAGTCCTCGAAGGACAGGCCCTCGAGCTCCATGCGCGAGAGGATGTAGTTGCAGGTGCCGTTGAGGATCCCGTAGAGGCGGGAGACCGCGTTGCCGGCGAGCGCCTCGCGCAAGGCCTTGACGACGGGGATGCCGCCCGCGGACGAGGCCTCGAAGGCGAGCGCCACGCCCGCCGCCTCGGCGGCGCGGGCGAGGTCCAGGCCGTGCTTGGCCAGCAGCG
>DASPJU010000218.1:0-2594 GCA_035628475.1 Salinarimonas sp.
GGTCTTGGCCGACGCGAAGCCCATGTCGCCGGTGCACAGGGTCACGGTGCGGAAGGGAAGGTCGAGCCGCTTCAGGACGGTCTCGGCGCAGGCGAGCATCCGCTCGTGCTCCTCGGACGAGGTCTCCGGCGTCGTGATCGAGACCAGCTCGCATTTGGTGAACTGATGTTGGCGCAGCATGCCGCGCGTGTCGCGCCCCGCGGATCCGGCCTCCGCGCGGAAGCACGGGGTGAGCGCGGTGAAGCGCAGGGGGAGCTCGTCCTCGGAGAGGATCCTTTCGCGAACCAGGTTGGTGAGGGGGACTTCCGCCGTAGGGATGAGACAGAAGTCCTCCCGGGTCGGGGCGCGATCGAGGGTCTGGGCGACCAGCGCCGAAAGATCGAGATCGCCGCGGGCGAAGGCCGCCCGATCCTCCTCTGTCGCGTAGCGCAACGCGTCGTCGAGGAGGTCGGCGCGAGTGATGGTCCGGCTGGCCAGGAACTGGTCGTCGACGAATTTCGGCAGCTGCGCGGTGCCGAACATGACCTCGTCCTTCACCAGCAGCGGCGGCATCACCTCCGTGTAGCCGTGCTCGCCCGTATGCAGGTCGATCATGAACTGCCCGATCGCCCGCTCCAGCCGCGCGATCCCGCCTTTCAGCACCACGAACCGCGAGCCCGACAGCTTCGCCGCCGTCTCGAAGTCCATCAGCCCCATGGCCTCGCCGATCTCGAAATGCTGGCGGGCGCCGTCGAGCTCGCGCGGCTCCCCGACGCGATGCCGCTCGACATTGGCGGTCTCGTCCGGCCCGACGGGGACGTCGGCCTTCGGGATGTTGGGGATTGCGGCGAGCGCGTCCTCGAGCGCCTTGGTGGCACCGCGCTCGGCGGCGTCCAGCGTCGGCGCGCGCTCCTTCAGCGCCGCCACCTCGGCCATGAGCGCGCCCGCCCGCGCCTCGTCCTTCGCCGCCTTGGCCTGGCCGATCTCCTTGGACAGGCTGTTGCGCCGCTCCAGGGCCGCTTGCAGCTCCCCCACCACGCCCTTGCGGCGGTCGTCCAGGGCGACGAGGCGGGCCGCCATGGGCTCTAGGCCCCGGCTGCGCAAGCCGGCGTCGAAGGCCTCGGGCTCGTCGCGGATGAGGCGGATGTCGTGCATGGGATCGCGGCGCCGCTAGGGTTCGGGTTGCGCCCGCGTGGTAGGGGGAAAGAGGGGGCGATGTCCACCCCTCTCCCCGCGGACGGGGAGAGGGCTTCGCCCGCGAAATGGCGGGAGAAGCGAGCGGAGCGGGGTTGGGGGGTCTGGACGGTGGAATTTTTCCTGAGACGCCCCCTCACCCTCGGGCTGCCGCCCTCGCCTCAGGCCCCGGCGAGGAGGCCTGAAGCCCTCTCCCCGCACGGCGGGGGAGGAGCGCGCTCACGCCGCCGCGCTGCGCTCCAGCGCCACCGCGAACTTGGCCTGCGTCTTGGCCCTGATCTCTTCGAGCGTCACGCCGGGCGCGAGCTCGATCAGCGCCATGCCGCCGTCCCCCTTCTTGTCGATGGAGAACACGCCGAGATCCGTGACCACCATGTCGACGACGCGGGCGCCCGTGAGCGGGAGGGTGCAGGCGGTCAGGAGCTTCGCTTCCTCCGAGCCGTCCTTGGCCTTGGCGACGTGCTCCATGACGACGACGACGCGCTTGACGCCCGCCACCAGGTCCATGGCCCCGCCCATGCCCTTCACCATCTTGCCGGGGATCATCCAGTTGGCCAGATCGCCGTTCTGCGCCACCTGCATGGCGCCGAGGATGGACAGGTCGATATGCCCGCCGCGGATCATCGCGAAGGAATCGGCCGAGGAGAAGAAGCTGGAGGTGGGCAGCTGGGTGATGGTCTGCTTGCCGGCATTGATGAGGTCGGGGTCCTCGTCGCCCTCGTAGGGGAAAGGGCCCATCCCCAGCATGCCGTTCTCGGACTGGAGCTGCACCGACATCCCGGCGGGGATGTAGTTCGACACCAGCGTCGGGATGCCGATGCCGAGATTCACGTAAAAGCCGTCGCGGAGTTCCTTGGCGGCGCGGGCCGCCATGTCGTCACGGGTCCAGGGCATGCTCGCCTCCTCAGGCCGCGCGCTTGCGGATGGTGCGGTTCTCGATGTGCTTCTTCGCGGACGGCACGTGGATCATGCGCTTCACGAAGATGCCGGGGGTGTGGATGTGGTCCGGGTCGATCTCCCCCGGCTCCACGAGGTTCTCGACCTCGGCGACCGTGACACGGGCGGCGGTGGCCATCATCGGGTTGAAGTTGCGCGCGGTCTTCCGGTAGGCGAGGTTGCCCTCGCGATCGCCGGTCCAGGCGTGGACCAGCGAGACGTCCGCGAAGATGCCGCGCTCCATGACGTAGAGCTCGCCGTCGAACTCGCGTACCTCCTTGCCCTCCGCGATGAGCGTGCCGACGCCCGTCTTCGTGAAGAAGGCCGGGATGCCGGCGCCGCCGGCGCGGATGCGCTCGGCGAGGGTGCCCTGCGGGTTGAACTCGAGCTCGAGCTCGCCGGCGAGGTACTGCTGCGCGAACAGCTTGTTCTCGCCGGCAAGCTCGAGCTCGAGTTCAACCCACAGGGCACCCTCGCCGAGCGCA
>DASPJU010000219.1:0-3761 GCA_035628475.1 Salinarimonas sp.
GCTCCTCCGCCTCCTTGCGCTCTGTAATGTCCAGGCTTGTGCCGATCCATTCCACTACGCGGCCGGAGCGGTCCAGCACGGGCTCGGCGCGCGACAGCATCCAGCGCCATGCGCCGTCCGTTCTCCGCAGCCGGGCGGTGATCTCGAACCCCTCCTGGCGCATCAGTGCGCCTGCAATCCGGTCCTGGGCTTCGGTGCGGTCCTCGGGATGCAACAGGTCTTGCCAGTCCGAAACCCCAATCTCCGCGGCGCCGATGCCGGTGAAGCCCCTCCAGTGAGCACTGGCAAAGGAGAGGCTGCCATCCGGGCGCATAGCCCAGGTCAGGTGCGCCGCCGCCTCAGTGAGCGTCCGGTAGCGCGCCTCGCTCGCCTCGAGCGCGGCCGTCGCGCTGTCCCGCTCACGGGCGAGTGCCCTGGCCAGCCGTGCGTGAACGACGGCAACCGAGAGCAGCAGCGAGATCAGCACCGTGCAGGCTGCAAACAGGCCGTAGAGGCGCCCAATATAGAAGCCGGCCTGGTAGCGCCCGGAGTTCAGGACAGCACTCAGAAGGATCTCGACCGCCCAGGCGCCGAGGGCCACCGCGAGCCAGAGGTGGAGAGCGCTTCTCAGGCGGGTTCGCCAGGCCAGGACCAGGAGTGCGAGCAGGCTCAGCACCAGAGGAATGCTGAAGATCAGGCGCGCGCCGCGTCGATAACGGCCATTCTCAAGCAGCGGCGGCAAAGCATCGTGGGCAAGGAGAACAGTCCAAACCACGACGACGGACAGGGTGAGCGGGGCCAGGACCGCAAGGGCCACAGGCCAGGCGCTTTCCTCGCGAACTCCAGGCCGGTCCGCCAGCTGGCAGCTCAGCCAAGCATGCCAGAGCACGCCTGCCGGGAACGCGCAATGCCAAGCGAGCCAAAGCCAAGCCGTCGTCTGCGTGCCTCCGAACAGGCCCTCCGGTGCGAACAGATCCGGAAAGCTCAGCGTATGCGCTGCAATGAGGGCCGCCGTCAGGAGATAGCCAGACGCCAGGACAAGGAGCGAGCGCGTCCGGCTCTCGCGATAGTGCCCGAGAAGCAGGGCGGCGGTGACCAGATCGCAGACGATCGCAGCGGACTGGTAGGCTGGGACAAAAGCGGGGACAGCCGCCCACTGTGTGTCTGCGAGTGGCGCAACGGCCGCGACCAGGGTGAGCGATGCGAGCGCCACAAGAACCGCCGCAATTCGCGCGGACTTGCCTGCAGGCGCGGCGGACAGTGCCTCACCCTTCATGGCCTCGTCCATAGTCAGCCAAAATCTCACCTTTTGCAAATTCTCCAGAGCCTAAGTCAGGGGCGAATGGCCCGCAATTGCGTTCAGGGGGCGTATGGGCCAAGACGCCTATGCAACTCAAACGTGACACCCAGGTGGTAGGGTCCGGGGGCGCTGCGAAATATCTGAGCCACTGAACCAGGCATGTCCGTGCGCAAGGTTCTACTTACCGTTGAAGCACCGCAGGAGGCCTCGCGCACGCTCCTTCGCTCAGGGAGGGAGGCGCTCAGTCGTGCGGACCTGTCTGTTAGCGGGCGCGCCGATCCTCCGCCGCGGCGGGGGTGATTCGGCTTGGCCTTGCGCAGCGGGGACGAGAGGCCGCTCCTCGCCGAGCAGCATGCGCTGGAGCAGCCGTCTGGCACGGAAAACGCGGCATTTCGCCGTACCCTCGGCGACACCAGTTCGGCGAGCGACCTCCTGGTAGCTCAGGCCTTGGACCGTCACCATGACCAGAGCCTCCCGTTGCTCCGGAGCAAGGGCACTCAAGCAGCGGTTGAGCTCCTGGAGAACAAGCTGATCCTCAGCTCTGGGACGGACGGCCGCGCGTGCCAGCATGGTGCCCTCCTCGTCCAGAGCCTCCTCCTGCCTCCGGCGCTTCGTGGAGATGAAGGAGTTCCGCACGATAGTGTGCAGCGCGGTTCCGAGTGAGTGCCAGGGCGGTGACCCGCATCGCAGGCAACGCGGCAATCAGCTGGTCGTGGAAGCTGTCTGACATGGCCCCTCCCGCCGGGCACATAGCCGGTAAGCGCCGTGTGCCGTTCTGCGCGGGTGCCAACGCTTCGGGAATGACTTGGTGTCAGGTTGCCCCGGTTTTCCGAAGCGAGGGGACCAGCCCAGCAGCGAGGGCGGCGGAACCACGAAATGGGTCTCGTACCGACCGCGGAAGTGCCGCCCGGTCCTTGAACACCGTTCCGGTGAATCGGCGGCTGATCGCTCGTGCTCGGGACACGCAGCAGTGCAAGGATACAGAACCATATAAGGCCGGTTTCGTGTAGTGAGCCGCCTACGAAATCCGCCGTCCGTCCCCCAGCTCCACCCCGGCCCTGGCGAGGCTTTTCCGCCTCGGCCAGGTACTCGCCTCAGCCTTGCGCCGGCTCACGGTGCGTGACACACATCGCCTCGTCTACTCCCCGTTGTTCGCGTCCGGAGGCGCACATGTCGGTCCTCGTGCGCAATAACGTCAGAGTATCCGGTCGGCATGCCGCGCGCGCTGTGATCTTTGCGCATGGCTTTGGCTGCGATCAGAACATGTGGCGGTTCCTCGTGCCTGCTTTCGAGGACGGCTATCAAGTCGTGCTGTTTGACTACGTTGGCCACGGCCGATCCGACCACTCAGCCTTCGACC
Source organism: Salinarimonas sp. (assembly GCA_035628475.1). Classification (GTDB taxonomy): domain Bacteria; phylum Pseudomonadota; class Alphaproteobacteria; order Rhizobiales; family Beijerinckiaceae; genus Salinarimonas_A. Next base: position 2,640 of record DASPJU010000219.1, read on the forward strand.
GGGAGAGGTATTCGACACTGAAAGGCTATGCTCAGGACGTGCTTGCGATCCTCGGCGAGCTCGACCTCCGGGATGTCGTGTTCGTCGGGCACTCTGTCAGTGCGATGATAGGTGCGCTCGGCTCTATAGAGCAGCCCGATCGGTTTGGCGCGTTGGTGATGGTGGGCCCATCGCCCTGCTACATCAATGACGTAGGCTACGTAGGTGGCTTCGACAGGCCGGACATCGAAGCTCTTTTGGATTTCCTCGACAGTAACCACCTTGGCTGGTCCAGCCAGATGGCACCAGTCATCATGGGCAACAGCGATCGCCCTGAACTTGCGGAAGAACTCACGAACAGCTTCTGCCGGACCGACCCCGAAGTCGCCAAGCACTTCGCGCGAGTGACCTTTCTGTCTGACAACCGTGGTGATCTTCCGAACGTTAAAACCCGGTGCTTGGTCCTGCAGTGCTCCGAGGACGTTATCGCTCCAGAGGCGGTGGGCCGCTACGTCCATCAGAACTTGCCGAACAGCGAATTCGTGCTGATGAAAGCAATCGGACACTGTCCGAACCTCAGCGCGCCAGAAGAGACGATTGCGGCCATCCGGACCTTCTTGGCGAAGCCGGTGCCGGGCAGGAGCCCATAGAGCTGTGAATGGCGATAGCTGGAAGCTTTGGGGCGAGATCGCCGAGGAGATCTACGACGATGCTCCTTTCGGCTATCTCGCCACGAAACTCGACGGCGCGATCGTCGCAGCCAATCGCACATTCCTCACCTGGCTTGGACAGCGACGTGAAGACGTTTTGACAGCTAAACGATTCCAGGATCTGCTCACAGTCGGTGGCAAGATTTTCTACGAGACGCATTACGCCCCCCTGCTGCGAATGCAAGGCTTCGCCAATGAGATCGCATTCGACTTTCTCTGCAGCGACGGTTCACAGCTGCCCGGCTTGGTGAATGCCGTCCAGAAGGCGGACGGGGTAAGCGGCTCTCTCGTGATCCGCATGTACATATTCAATGCATCCGACCGTCGTCGCTACGAGCAGGAGTTGCTGCACGCCAAGAGAAAGGCAGATGCCGCCGCCGAGGAACTTCGACGTTTGAACCAGGTCCTAGAACGAAGGGTCGTGGCCGAAGTC
>DASPJU010000220.1:0-4186 GCA_035628475.1 Salinarimonas sp.
CGCGAGCGCATCCCGGCGGGCGGGCTGATCGTGGCCTCCAAGCACCAGTCGCTGTGGGAGACCTTCGCGCTCTTCACCGTGTTCGACGATCCCTGCTACATCCTCAAGCGGGAGCTGATGTGGATCCCGATCTTCGGCTGGTTCACGATCAAGGGCGGCATGGTGCCGATCAACCGGCGCGGCGGCGCGACCGCCCTGGCGGCCATGAACGCGCGGGCGCGCCACGAGGTGCGGGAGCGCCGCCGCCAGATCATCATCTTCCCCGAGGGCACCCGCCGCGCCCCGGGAGCCGAGCCGTCCTACAAGTACGGCGTCGCCCATCTCTACGCCACGCTCGGCGTGCCGCTCCTCCCGGTGGCGCTCAATTCGGGCCTGTACTGGCCCCGCCGACGCTTCATCCGCCGGCCCGGCACCATCGTGGTGGAGATCGGCGAGCCGATCCCCCCGGGCCTCGACCGCGACGTGGTGTTCCGCGAGCTCCAGGCCAGCGTCGAGGCGATGTCCGGGAGGCTCCTCCTGGAGGGCCGGCGCGAGCTGGGGCTGGACGGGGCGGGGGACCGCTCCGCCGCTTGAGATCTCCTATGTCGGCCGCGCGCGCGGCGCCCGGCCGAGACGGACGGCCACGCCGCTCGGCCTGGGACCCGCGCCGGCGATCCTGATCGCCGCTATTTCGGCTGCATGCGCAGCGCGCCGTCGAGGCGGATGGCCTCGCCGTTGAGCATGTCGTTGTCGACGATCGCCCCCACGAGCCGGGCATATTCCTCAGGGCGCCCCAGCCGCGAGGGGAAGGGCACGCCCGCCTCGAGCGCCTGGCGGATGTCCTCGGGCACGCTCTCGAACATGGGCGTGTGGAACAGGCCCGGCATGATGGTGACGACGCGGATCCCGTAGGCGGACAGGTCGCGCGCCACGGGCAGGGTCAGGCCCAGCACGCCGCCCTTGGAGGCCGCATAGGCCGCCTGGCCGATCTGCCCGTCGGTGGCCGCCACCGAGGCCGTGTTGACGATGACCCCGCGCCCGCCGTCTTCGGTCACGGGATCGAGCCCCGCCATGCCGACGGCGCAGCGCGCGATCATCGTGTAGGTGCCGATCAGGTTCACCTCGATGGTGCGGCGGAAGGTGGCGAGGTCGTGGGGCACGAGCTCGCCCGTGTCGCGCTTCTTCGAGACCGTGCGCTTGCCCGGCGCGATGCCGGCGCAGTTCACGAGCACGCGCTCGACGCCATGCGCGGCGCGGGCCTTGGCGAGGCCCGCCTCGACGGAGGCCTCGTCGGCCACGTTGACGGCGCAGAACACGCCGCCGATCTCGCCCGCCACCCGCGCGCCGCGCTCCTCGTTCATGTCGAACACGGCCACCCGGGCGCCCGCGGACGCCAGGTGGCGCGCGGCCGCCTCGCCAAGGCCCGAGGCGCCCCCGGTCACGATGGCGGCGATGGTGGAGTCGAGCTTCATGGGTGTCCTCCCTGGCGGGCTTGTCTTCCCCAGCCCTTAGCGCAGGCCGCGCGCGAGGTGAACCGCATCGACGCGCGCCCGCTTGCGGCGGGCTCCCTCGGGAGCCATCTTTTTCCCGGGGCGTTGAACCCGCGGGATGCCGGGACGCTAGGGACCATGAGCGAGTCGATCGTCAAGCCGTTCACCAAGGCCGAGATGGACGCCATGCGCGGGCGCGCGGGCGACGACGCGGCGGGCGCCGCCACGCCGGACGAGCAGGGCCTGCTGGCCCGCGTCTGGGACAAGGCCCGCGCGGTCGGCCGCCATCTGCCCTTCGCCGAGGACCTGCTGGCGGCCTATTTCTGCGTGCTGGACGGGGGGACGCCCCGGCGCGTGAAGCTCATCCTGCTCGGCGCGCTCGCCTATTTCGTCCTGCCCACCGACGGCATCGCCGACTTCCTCCCCCTGATCGGCTTCACCGACGACGCCGCGGTGCTCGCCGCGGCGATCGCCAACGTCGCCTCCTCCATCACCGCCGAGCACCGCGAGAAGGCGCGGGCGGCGCTGCGGGAGGGGTGAGGCGCGCCGACGCTCGAGTCCCGCCCGGACAGCTCCCCGCTCCCCCCGATCACTCGCTTCGGCCGTCAGCCGGCGGCGGAAGCCCTCTCCCCGACCAGCGAGGAGAGGGGGAGGTCACAGCTCCAACACCGCCGTCACTGGCGCATGGTCCGAAGGGCGCTCCCAGCCGCGCGCGTCCCGGCAGACCTCGACGGATCGCAAAGCCCCCGCCAGGTCCGCCGACACCCAGACGTGGTCGAGACGCCGGCCCTTGTCGGCGGCGGCCCAGTCGGGCGAGCGGTAGCTCCACCAGGTATAGATCCGCTCGGGCTCGGGGCGCAGATGGCGCATGGCGTCGACCCAGCCGGCCTCCCGGCGCAGGGTCTCGAGGGCCTCCGTCTCGACGGGCGTGTGGCTCACGACGTCGAGAAGCTGCTTGTGCGACCATACGTCCGTCTCCAGCGGCGCGACGTTGAGGTCGCCCACCAGCACGGCGCGGGCGGCGGCCGGGCGCGCCGTACGCCCCCAGTCGCGCAGGTCGGCGAGGAAGCGCAGCTTGTGGGCGAACTTCTCGTTCACCTCCGGGTCCGGGATGTCGCCCCCGGCCGGGACATAGAAATTATGGATCGCGACCCCCGCCGCGGCGCCCTCGCCCAAGGTCACGGCCACGTGCCGCGCATCGTCCTTGCCCCCGAGGCGCAGGACGTCGCTGGCGGCCAGCGGCAGGCGCGAGGCCACCGCGACCCCGTGATAGCCCTTCTGGCCCACGAAGGCGACATGGGGCAGGCCCATGGCGCGGATGTCCTTGAGCGGAAACCGGTCGTCCGGGCACTTCGTCTCCTGCAGGCACAGGACGTCGGGGCGCATCTCCTCGACGAAGCGGCGCACCTGGTCGATGCGCAGGCGGACGGAGTTGATGTTCCAGGAGGTGACGGTGAGGCGCACGGAGGGCTCGCTCAAGCGGGGACCCGGCCCTCATAGCCGAGCCGGATGCCGGGGCAAAGCGGATCGGGCGGGGTGGCGGCGGCACGCGGCGACCCCGCTCCGCGATGCCGGGAAGGGATCCCTCACCCCTCCCGCCCGATCGCCAGCAGCCGCGCCCGCACCCGCTCCAGCGCCTCGCTCGTGTCGGCAATGTCGCGGGCGATCTCGGCCTCGAGGCGGCGGGCGGCGTCGGGGAACTCGGTGAGCATGCGCCGCATCAGCGACAGGGGCACGTGCAGGACGCTCGACGCGCCCACGGCGGTGGCGGTGGCGGGCCGGCGCGTCGCGGTGAACAGGGCCGTGCGCCCCACGAGCCCGCCGGGCCCGACCGTCGCGACCGGCCCGCCCCGGCCCGTGTCGAGGGCGATGGCGCCCGACGCCACCACGAAGCCGCCGTCCGAGCGGTCGCCCTTGGCGAAGAGCACGGCGCCGGCCGCGAGGTCGCGCCGGTCGGCCGCGAAGGCGAGGAGCCGCAGGGCATCCGCGTCGAGATGCGACAGGAGCGGCGCGCCCGCCAGCAGCCTGATGTCGTCGTGGAGCCCCATCCCTAGGGCATGAGCTTGTACCCGCCGCCCTCGGTGACGAGGATCTGGGCGCTCGACGGGTTGGGCTCGATCTTCTGGCGCAGGCGGTAGATGTGGGTCTCGAGGGTGTGGGTCGTGACGTTCGAGTTGTAGCCCCAGACCTCCTGCAGCAGCACGTCCCGGGTCACCACGCGCTGGCCGGCCCGGTAGAGGTAGCGCAGGATCGCGGTCTCCTTCTCGGTCAGCTTGAGCTTGGAGCCGCGGTCGGTGGTGAGGAGCTTCGCCCCCGGCCGGAAGGTGTAGGGGCCGATGCGGAAGATCGCGTCCTCGCTCGCCTCGTACTGGCGCAGCTGCGCCCGGATCCGCGCCAGCAGCACCGCGAACTTGAACGGCTTGGTGACGTAGTCGTTGGCGCCGGCCTCGAGACCCATGACGGTGTCGGCGTCCGAGCCCTGGCCGGTGAGCATGATGATCGGACTGCGGAAGCCGTTGCTGCGCATGAGCTTGACGGCCTCGCGCCCGTCCATGTCGGGCAGGCCCACGTCCATGATCGCGAGGTCGACGCGGTCGTCCTTCACGGCGGCGACCGCCTGGCCCGCGGAATCCGCGGTGGTGACCTGGAACTCGTCGTAGAGCCCAAGCTGCTCGGCGAGGGTATCGCGCAGATCCTGGTCGTCGTCGACGACGAGG
>DASPJU010000221.1:0-6436 GCA_035628475.1 Salinarimonas sp.
GCGACGGTCTGGTCAGGCGATCGTCTCGCATCGGCGTGGGCGCGGCGCTGGCGCGCCGCACCCCCCTCTCCATCTCTCCCCCGCAAGGGGGGAGAGGGATCATCGGCGGTCGCCGCGTCGATCTCTGGAGACCTGTCGCGACAGGCAGGCCCGCACCCCTCTCCCCCCTTGCGGGGAAGATGCCCCGTCAGGGGCAAAGGGGGGTGCGCCGATGTGGGCATCGGCGCCGCGACCGAATGATCGAGCTCGGCCTCGGCAGAGATGCCGGCATCGGCGCCGTCGACCCCCAGGGAGGCGTGGCGTCCCGCGCCGTCGGGCGCGGCCTCAATCACGATGACAACCCACCCACCAGCGTCGGCAGATCGAGCGGCCTGAAGCCGTAATGGTTGAGCCAGCGCACGTCCGCCTCGAAGAAGGGGCGCAGGTCCGGCATGCCGTATTTGAGCATGGCGATGCGGTCGATGCCCATGCCCCAGGCGAAACCCTGGACCTCGTCGGGGTCGAGGCCGCAATTGCGCAGCACGTTGGGATGGACCATGCCGCAGCCCAGGATCTCGAGCCAGTCCGTGCCCTCGCCGAAGCGGATCTCGCCCCCTTTTCGCGAGCACTGGATGTCGACTTCCGCCGAGGGCTCCGTGAACGGGAAGAAGGAGGGACGGAAGCGCATCTTCACGCTCTCCACCTCGAAGAACGCCTTGCAGAACTCCTCCAGGATCCACTTGAGGTTCGCGATGTTCGCGGCCTTGTCGATGACGAGGCCCTCGACCTGGTGGAACATCGGGGTGTGGGTCTGGTCGGAATCGTGACGGTAGGTGCGCCCGGGGATGATCACCCGGATCGGCGGCGCCTTCGAGCGCATGGTGCGGATCTGGACGGGCGAGGTGTGGGTGCGCAGCACCCGGCGCTCGCCGTTGCGGTCCGGCTGCAGGAAGAACGTGTCGTGCATCTCCCGGGCCGGGTGGCCGGGGGGGAAGTTGAGGGCCGTGAAGTTGTAGTCGTCGGTCTCGATGTCGGGCCCCTCCGCCACCGCGAACCCCATGTCGGCGAAGATCGTGGTGAGCTCGTCGATGACCTGGGAGATCGGGTGGATGCGCCCGCGGGTCTCGGGGCCCTCGCGCACGGGCAGCGTGACGTCGACGCGCTCGGAGGCGAGCCGCGCCTCGAGCGCCGCCGAGGCGAGCGCGTCCCGCCGTGCCGCGATGGCGGCCTGGACGGTGTCGCGCAGGCCGTTGATGAGCGGCCCCCGCTCCTTGCGCTCCTCGGGGCTCATGGAGCCCAGCGTCTTGAGGAGCTCGGAGACGCTGCCCTTCTTGCCGAGCGCCGCGACCCGCAGGGCCTCCAGCGCCGCCTCGTTGGCGGCGGCGTCGACCTGGGCCAGAAGGCTGCCGCGAAGCGTGGTGAGATCGGTCATCGGTCCCTCGGGAAAGCGCGGGGGACATGACCCGGAGGGGCGGAGGGCGTCAAGCCCCTCCTCCCCCGCCGTGCGGGGAGAGGGCCTCGGCCCCCCTTGCCGGGGGCTGAGGCGACCCCCGGGGGAGGGCGAGGGGGCCTGGACGGGTGAGCTCCGTCCTGAGACGCCCGCTCCCCGCACGGCAGGGAGAGGTGAAAAGCAAAAAGGGCGGCCCGGAGGCCGCCCCTGATCCTTACGCCGCCTGGGCGGTCTCGGCCGGCAGGGCCGCCTTGGCCCTCTCCACATAGGCCGCGAAGGCCGCGGGCTCGTGGATGGCGATCTCGGAGAGCGCCTTGCGGTCCAGCTCGATGCCGGCCTTGTTGAGGCCGTCGATGAAGCGGGAATAGGTCAGGCCATGCTCGCGCACCGCGGCGTTCAGGCGCTGGATCCAGAGCGCGCGGAAGGTGCGCTTCCGGTTCTTACGGTCGCGATAAGCATATTGCATGCTCTTCTCGACCGCCTGCTTGGCGATGCGGATGGTGTTCTTGCGGCGGCCGTAGAAGCCCTTCGCCTGCTTCAGGACCTTCTTGTGCTTGGCGTGAGAGGTCACGCCGCGCTTGACGCGGGACATGGGAGATCTCCTTGACTATCGAACGGTCGGTCGGAACGGCTGCGGTCAGCCGTGGGGCATCCAGAACTTCCTCACCTTCACGGCGTCGCCCTCGAAGAGGACGGTGGTGCCGCGCAGCTGACGGATCTGCTTGTTCGACCGCTTGATCATCCCGTGGCGCTTGCCGCGCTGGGCGTAGAGCACCTTGCCGGTGCCGGTGATCTTGAAGCGCTTCTTCGCGCCCGACTTCGTCTTCATCTTGGGCATTTGGCTCTCCTGACGCGGCTGGAGCGGGGCCCTTTCAGGCCCGCCCGCCGGCTTGGTTTGCTGTTGCGAGCAAAGCGAACCGCCACGGCAGCCCTCACGGCCGGGCGGTTCGAAGGCGGCGTCTATGGCAGAAAGCACGCTCTCGCGCAAGACGGTCAGGCGCTCGCCAACGCCGCCGGCGCGGGCGCCTCGGCCACCTCCTCGGCAAGGTGGCAGGCGACCTCGCGGCCCGAGGGCAGGCGGCGCAGCGGGGGCATCTCCTCGCGGCAGCGGGCCTGCGCCAGGGGGCAGCGGGAGGCGAAGCGGCACATGGTGGGGGAGGGGTCGATCGGGCTTTGCGGCTCGCCCTGGAGGCGCGGGCGCGTCGCCGGATCGACGCCCGCCCGGGGGATCGCCGCGACGAGGGCCCGCGTATAGGGGTGCAGCGGGCGCTCGAAGACGGCTCCCGCGGGCCCGCTCTCCACCACCTTGCCCAGATACATCACGAGCACCCGGTCGCAGACCAGGCGCACCACCTCGAGATCGTGCGAGACGAAGAGCGAGGCCATGCCGAGCTCCGCGCGCAGCCGCGCGAACAGCTTCAGGACCAGCACCTGCACCGAGACGTCCAGCGCCGCCGTGGGCTCGTCGAGCACGAGGAGCGAGGGCCGCGTCGCGATGGCCCGCCCGATCCCGACGCGGGCCCGCTGGCCGCCGGAGAGCTGGTGGGGGAAGCGCGTCAGGAGGTCGGCGGGAAAGCCCACCTGGCCCGCGATCTCGGCCACCCGCGCCTCGAGCGCCGGGCCCCGCAGGCCCGTGATCCGCTTCAAGGGCTCGGCGATGGCGTCGCGGGCCGTGAAGCGGGGATTGATGCTCTCGCCCGCGTCCTGGAACACGAGCTGGATCGCGCCCCGCTGGGGATGGCGCGCGAAGGCACGGGCGCGCGCATGGGTGAGCTCCTCGCCCCGGAAGCGGATCGAGCCCTCGGTCGGATCGACGAGGCGGGCCACCAGCCGCGACAGGGTGGACTTGCCGCAGCCCGACTCGCCCACGAGCCCCAGGCTCTCCCCGGGGGCGATGGTGAAGCTCACGTCGTCCACGGCATGGAGCTTGGGGACGGCATCGGCGCCGGAGCGCAGCCGGCGCCAGAAGCCGCCCGGCGCGGCAACGGGATAGAGCTTGCGCAGCTCGGCGACGTCGAGGAGGGGCTCGGTCATGGGCGCGCTCCTCCCCTCTCCCAGGGGGAGAGGGGCCGGGGGTGAGGGGTTGCGACGGAAGACCAGCTGTTTCCCACCCCGCTGATCCCACATTCCCCCTCGTGCTGAGGACGCCCGCAGGGCCGTCTCGAAGCACGCTCCAGGGATCGCAAAGGGTGATGGAGGACGCCCGCCGTCAACCTCGGAGACCTCTGGAGGCGTCCTTCGAGACGCCCGCCGCGCGGGCTCCTCAGGACGAGGGTCGATGGTGGGAGGGGCGGGGTGGGAGATCGCTGGCTTTCGCGCGCCGCCCTCACCCCCGGCCCCTCTCCCCGCGGGGGAGGAGGGATGCGCGTCCTCATAGCGGCCTCCAGCACGCGACCCGGTGCGCCGGCCCCGTGACGCGCACCGGCAGAGCCGCGTCGCAGGCCTCGTCCCCGCGCTCGCAGCGGGCGCGGTAGCGGCAGGGGAGGAGCGCGCCGCGAAGGTCCGGCAGCTCGCCCGGCACCGAGGCGAGCTCGTCGAGGCGGCCGGCGCCCGCGGGCGTCGCGGCGACGAGGCGGGCCGTGTAGGGGTGGCGCGGATGGGCGAAGAGGACAGCGGCGGGAGCGTCCTCCACCACGTGGCCGGCATGCATCACGACGATGCGGTCGCAGTACTGGGCGGCGAGCGCGAGATCGTGGGTGATGAGCACGGCGGCCATGCCGTTCTCGGACGCCAGACCCGTCATGAGGTCCATGACGTTGGCCTGGGTCGTGACGTCGAGGCCGGTGGTGGGCTCGTCGGCGAGCAGCAGCCGGGGGCGGCAGGCGAGCGCCATGGCGATGACGACGCGCTGGCACATGCCCCCCGACAGCTCGAAGGGATAGGCCCGCGCCCGGCGCTCCGGGTCGGGGATCCCCACCTCCCGCAGGAGGGCGACCGCCCGGCTCCAGGCGTCGCCCCCGGCCCGGCGGTGGCGGGCCAGGACGTCGGCGATCTGGCGGCCGACCGGGCGGATGGGGTTGAGCGCGGCGCGCGGGTTCTGGAACACCATGGCGATCTCGGCCCCGCGCACGGCGGCCATGTCGCGCTCAGGGATGCCCAGCAGGTCGCGGCCCGCGAAGGCGACGCGGCCCGAGACCGCGGCGTTGCGGTCGAGGATGCGCAGCACCGCGCCCGCGGTCACGGACTTGCCCGAGCCCGACTCGCCCACGATCGCGACCCGCTCGCCCGCCGCGACCGAGAAGGAGACGCGGTCGAGCGCCCGCACCGCTCCGCCGCGGGTCGCGAAGGTAACGCTGAGGTCCTCGACGGCAATGAGCGGCGCGCTCATGTGCGCCGCCTCGGGTCGACCACGTCGCGCAGCCCGTCGCCGACGAGGTTGAAGGCGAAGACCGTGGCCATGAGGGCGAGGCCGGGGAAGAAGGCGATCCACCATTCGCCCGAGACGATGAAGGCCGCCCCCTCCGCCACCATGATCCCCCATTCGGCGGTGGGCGGGCGCACGCCCAGCCCGATGAAGGACAGGCCGGCCGCGTTGAGGATCGCGTAGCCCATGGTGAGCGACATCTGCACCACCATGATGGGCATGACGTTGGGCAGGATCTGGCGCGCCAGGATGCCGATCTCGCCGTTGCCCGCGAGCCGCGCCGCCTCCACCCAGGGCGCGTCGCGGCGCACGTTCGCCTCCGAGCGGGCGATGCGGGCATAGAGCGGGAAGTTGATGATGGCGGTGGCGATCACGACGTTCACCACCGAGTTGCCCAGCGCGGCCACGATGCCCATGGCGAGGACGAAGAGCGGGAAGGCCATGATGGTGTCGGCGATCCGCATCACCACCCGGTCGACCCAGCCGCCGAAATAGCCCGCCGCGAGCCCCGCCAGCCCGCCCAGCGCGAAGACGGCCGCCACGGAGGCGACCGCGATCGTGAGGTCGAGGCGCGTCGCCACGAGAACCCGGCTGAGGATGTCGCGCCCGAGCTGGTCGGTGCCGAAGGGGTGCGCCCAGGACGGGGGCTTGAGCGCCACCGCCGTGTTGCTGGCGTAGGGGTCGTAGGGGGCGATGGAGGGGCCGAGGATCGCGACCGCCACGATGAGGACGACGAGGACGAAGGCGAGCCCGGTGACGGGATTCTCCGTGACCACGTGCCGGGCATGGGAGAGGGCCGAGGGAGGCGCGACGGCGGCGCTCATGGGGCGCCTCCCCCCTCTCCCGGATGGGAGAGGGGCCGGGGGTGAGGGTGGCACGCTGGGAAGGACGCAATCCATCTCCGCATGTCCTGGCCGGGCTTGACCCGGCCACCCAGTCGACGCGTGGCGCTGGACTCCCGAGTCAAGCCCGGGGATGACACCGTGATGCGGCGAGGTGCTGCGAGCCTCCCAGCGTGATCCCTCACCCCCGACCCCTCTCCCATCCGGGAGAGGGGAGATCGCGTGGCGCGCCTCATCCCTCGATCCTCACGCGCGGGTCCACCAGGCCGTAGGCGACGTCGATGAGGAGGTTGAGGAGCACGTAGAGGATCGCCATGGCCAGCACGAAGCCCTGGACGGGGGCGTAGTCGCCCGCGATGAGCGCCTCGACCGCGTAGGAGCCGATCCCGGGCCAGGAAAAGACCTTCTCGACGAGCACGTTCGCGCCAAGCAGGAAGGAGAACACCATGCCCAGCGTGGTGATGACCGGCAGGACCGCGTTGCGGAAGGCGTAGGGCACCACGATCGTCCAGCCCGAGAGCCCGCCCGCCCGCGCGGTGCGCACGAAGTCGGAGCCGAGCGCCGCCAGCATCGCGGCCCGGGTCATGCGGGCGATCGGCGCGAGCGCGAAGAAGCCCAGCGTCAGCGCCGGCAGGACGAGCTGGGCGGCGGCGGCCCGGAAGGCCTCGAGGTCGCGGGCGAGCAGGCTGTCGACGAGGTAGAAGCCCGTCACGGCCTCGGGGGGCGAGGCGAAGACGTCGATGCGCCCCAGCGGCGCGGGCGCATCGACGTCTTCGCCTCGCCCCCCGAGGCCGTGACGGG
>DASPJU010000222.1:0-3466 GCA_035628475.1 Salinarimonas sp.
GCGTGGACGATCAACCTGTCGCAACCGTCGCTGGCGGGCATTGCGCGACCGGCGCTGCAAACCACGACCGGCCTCGACGGCACGTTCCAGTTTCCCGGAGCCTCGCAAGGACCGTTCGCGCTCGGCGCGCGTCGCCACGACGTCAACGGGTCGGCGAGCGGCGGCGGCACAATCACGCGTGAAGGTCAGATCGTCGACGTGCCGATGATCGCGCACGTGGTGCGGCCGCTGTTCGGTCGCATCCAGGGCACCGTACTGACGCCACTTGGCCAGCCCGCCGCCAATACCGCGGTCGAGCTCTGCCAGGGCGACAACTGCCGGGTGTCGACCGCCGGCGGGGATGGCGCGTTCGCCTTCGACGGGTTACCTCTGGGCCGCTGGACCGCCACGGCGCGATCGCAGGTCACCGCCGACGCCGGAAGCGCGGTCGCCGAACTTCAGGTCGATGGTGATGTCGCCGACGTGCGGGTGGTCATGGTCGGCCTGTCCGAGATCGCGGGCGTAGTCGAGTTTGCCGACGGACGCCCCGCCGGTCTGGTGGCGTTGACACTCGAAGGTTTCCCCTCGTCCGGCTGCTCGACGCCGACCTGCGCGCTTGCCTCAGCTCCCCGGCGAGGGGGCCGAGGCCCCCTCCCCGCACGGCGGGGCGAGGCGAAGGGCTATGCCCGCGCGCCGCTCCCGTGCGGGCGGCTGCGGGGCGCGATGGGCTGGTGTGAGCCGTCCTCCTCCATGAGCCGGTCCGGCGCGAAGCGGCGGTGCGGGTCGGGCTCCATCGTGTGGTCGACATCCGAGAGGCCCCCGCCGCGCGATCCGCCCATGAGGTGGTCGATCGCTCTGACGGCTTCCGGCACCGCGAGGGCCACGGAGGCGATGGAGGCGAGCGTCGCGGCCTGACAATAGCCGCACAGGGCCCCGTTCTCGTCCCATTCCTCCTTGCCGAGCTTCAGCGCCAAGCCGGCGTCGTAGACGGTCTTGGCCGCGAGCGCGATGGGCAGCGCCGGGTGCTCCCGCGCCCGGTCCCGGCCGCCCGCGCCCGCGAGGATTGCGGTGACCGCGTAGCTCGCCACCATGAGGAGCGCGTCCGGGGTCACCATGCGCTTGTAGGCGTAGTCGGAGGCGTCGACCCGGGTGGCGTCGAAATATGTCGAGGGCAGGTCCGGCAGGCGGCGCAGGATGCCCATCTGGTAGAGGCCGACGACCATGCCGGCGCCGACGCCGACGAAGGACAGGCCGACCGTCCAGCGGCGGCGGGCGAGGTCGTCGCTCGTGTCTTCGCGCAGCTGGCGGCTGAGCTCGCGGGGCGATGGGGCCATGGTGATCTCCCGTTCGTGGACCGGACGGTCAACCGCCCGGGCCGCGATCCGATCCCGCGGCGCGACGCCGCCATGGGCGCCTGTGGTGCCCTGGAGCGCCCTTCGAGGCCCCGTTGCACGGGGCACCTCAGGACGAGGGTAAGGATTGGCATGCTCGCCGTCCTGCCCGCCTCTCCACCTCCTTCATGCCGAGGTGCGAGCGGATCGAGCCTCGAAGCACGCACCACCTCTCCAGTTGCGCCGGCCATCCGGTGACGCGCCCTTCAGGGCTCAGCTGGCGCTGAGCACCTCGGGACGAGGTGGGCGGGAGTGCCCCTATTTCGGCTGGACGGGGCTGTCGCTCGTCATGCCGGGCGGGCGGATGACGGGGGTCGTGCCGGTGTCGGGGGGCCGCGTCACCATCTCCTGGTCGCCCGTCGGACCGGGGGTCAGCACCCCCTCGCTGCGCTGGAGCTTGTCCGTCAGGGTGCCGCTCCCCGTCGAGCCCGTGGTGCCGGGCCCCGCCGGCTCGGCCGGGCGGATCTTCTCGGGGGGCACGGATTGCGGGCTGGGCATGTTGGGATCGCGCGGGGAGGTCGGACCCTGGGCCAGCGCCGGCCCCGCCAGCATCAGGGCGGCCAGGGCCGCGCTCCGTCGTGTCATGGGCATGATCGCCTCCTTGTCGGGGGGAGAACCGGTGCCGTGGCGGGCGGGTTCCGCCCTCCCGCCCATCCCGGGGGGCGCGGATGCCGGTTGCGCCCCGGCCCCCGCGCGCCCTAACGTCCGCGCCTTCGACAACCGGGAACCCCGCCATGCTCGATGCGACAGCCTCCGGCGTCTACGTGATCGCGCCGACACCCTTCCACGACGACGGCCGCGTCGACGATGCCTCCACGGACCGGATGACCGACTTCTTCCTCGAGGCGGGCTGCACCGGCATCACGGTGCTGGGCATGATGGGCGAGGCGCCCAAGCTGGAGCACGCCGAGGCCCTCGACGTCGCGACCCGGGTGATCCGGCGCGCCAGGGACCTGCCCGTGGTGGTGGGCGTGTCGGCGGCGGGCTTCGCGGCCATGCGGGCGCTGGCGCGCCCGGCCATGGAGGCGGGCGCGGCGGGCGTGATGATCGCGCCGCCCTCCTCGCTTCGCACCGACGACCAGATCGTGACCTATTACGCGCAGGCCATCGAGGCGATCGGCCCGGACATCCCCGTGGTGATCCAGGACTATCCTCTCGCCATCGGCGTCGTGATGACCCCGGGCGTGATCCGCCGCGTCGTCCAGGCCAATCCCTCCTGCGTCATGCTCAAGCACGAGGACTGGCCGGGCCTGGAGAAGATCTCGCAGCTTCGCGCCTGGCAGGCCGACGGGTCGATGCGGCCGATCTCGATCCTGTGCGGCAACGGGGGGCTGTTCCTCGACTTCGAGATGGAGCGCGGCGCCGACGGCGCCATGACGGGCTACGCCTTCCCGGACATGCTGGTCGACGTGGTGCGCCTCTCCAAGGAGGGCCGCCGCGACGCCGCGCACGACCTCTTCGACGCGCACCTGCCGCTCGTGCGCTACGAGCAGCAGCCGGGCGTGGGGCTGGCGGTGCGCAAATACGTGCTCAAGCGCCGGGGCGTGCTCGCGAGCGACGCCCAACGCAAGCCTGGCGCCGCGCTCACCGCCGCGGCCCGGACGGAGGTGGACTACCTTCTCTCCCGCGTGGCGCGGGGCGACGCCCGAGCGGGCCGGCTCGCGGCCTGAGCGTGCCATCTCCCCTCCCCCTCGTGGGGAGGGGAGATGGCGGCCCACCAGCCCGCATAGACCGTGTTCCGCGCCATCCGCCGGTTGAGGTCCGGCGCCCCGTCGCCCCACCAGACCGGCCCGCGCTCGCCCAGGCCGCGCTTGGCCGCGTCCACCCGCGTGCGCGCCGCCCGCAGGCCCTCCGCGTCGCCCGCCCGCAGCGCCGCGCCGACCGCGCGGCGGGCCGCCATCAGCTCCGCCACGAGCGCCCGGCGGGTCTCCTCCGGCAGGTGCGGGTTCGCCCGCCGCCACAGCCGGCCGCGCACCACGAGGTAGCGGCCGTCGGGCGTCACGGGCGGGCTCATTCGGCGGCGTCGCGCAGGGCCGCCGGGAGGACGAGAGGCACGTTCACCACCGGCCGGCCGGCCACGTGCGCCGCGATGCCCT
>DASPJU010000223.1:0-2871 GCA_035628475.1 Salinarimonas sp.
AACACGCTGGTCGACATCGCCATGATCCGGCGCGTCGCCGAGGAGATCGGAGCCCGCCAGGGCGGGGCGCGGCCCGTGGTGATCTGCGACAACACCCTGCTCGGGCCCGTCTTCCAGCGCCCGCTCCAGCACGGGGCCGACATCTCGCTCTATTCGCTCACGAAGTACGTGGCGGGTCACTCCGATCTCATCGCCGGCGCGGCGCTCGGATCCAAGGACCACATGAAGACCGTGCGGCTCCTGCGCTCCGCCATCGGCACCCAGCTCGACCCGTTCCCCTGCTGGATGCTGGCGCGCTCCCTCGAGACCCTGTCGTTGCGCATGAACCAGGCGAACCGCAACGGCGAGATCGTGGCCGATTTCCTCAGCAGGCACCTGGGCGTGGCCAAGGTCCACCACCTGGCCCATCTGCCTGAGGGCTCGCCCGAGCGCCGGGTCTACGAGGCCCAGTGCGACGCCCCGGGCTCCACCTTCTCCTTCGACGTGCGCGGCGGCGAGCCGGAGGCCTTCCGGGTGCTCAACGCGCTCCAGGTCTTCAAGCTCGCGGTGAGCCTGGGGGGCACCGAGTCGCTCACCTGCCACCCGGCCTCGACGACCCATTCCGGGGTCCCGAAGGAGACCCGCGACCGGCTCGGCGTCACCGACGCGACGATCCGCGTATCGATCGGCATCGAGCACCCGGACGACCTCGTGGCGGATCTCGCGCAGGCGCTGGAGACGATCGCTTAGGGAGAGCCGTTCTCGCCCGATGGGAGAGGGGCCGCGGGTGAGGGTGGCGCGAGGGCACGCCCCTTTCATCACGGGGCTCGGCGTGGCCGAAATCCCGGAACCCACGACCGGGTGCGACGGTCAGACCGGGTTGTCATTCGCGGTGGGGAGGTAAGTCGTGGGATCCGGGTTCAGGCCCTCGGCCTGCCCCGGAATGACGGCTGGTTGGCCGGCGCTCATCTGTCCACGACGGGCCCCTTGCCCCGTCCCCCACCGCGCCGCACCATGACGGCGCACCCAAGGAGACCCGATGGCCGGCGCCGTCCCGATCGAAGCCTATAAGGAGATGGTGCTGTTCCTCGCCACCGCGGGGGTGGTGGTGCCGCTGTTCCATCGCCTGCGGGTGAGCCCGGTGCTCGGCTTCCTCGGCGCGGGCGCGCTGATCGGACCCTTCGGCCTCGGGCGGTTCGCGGCCGACTATCCCTGGCTCGGCTGGTTCACGATCACGGAACGGGAGCAGATCACGCACATTGCCGAGTTCGGCGTCGTGTTCCTGCTCTTCACGATCGGCATCGAGCTGTCCTGGGAGCGCCTGCGGACGCTGCGTCGCATGGTCTTCGGGCTGGGCAGCCTCCAGGTCGTGATCTCGACCGCGGTGATCGCGGGTATCGCCCTTCTCCTCGGCAACGGGGCGACGGCGGCCGTGCTGATCGGGCTGGCGCTCGCGCTCTCCTCCACGGCGATCGTCGTCCCGGTGCTGGTGGAGCGCAGGCGGCTCGCCGCCCCGGCCGGGCGAGCGAGCTTCGCGGTGCTGCTGTTCCAGGACCTCGCGGTGGCGCCGATCCTGTTCGCCGTGACGGTGCTGGGGGGCGAGACGGGCCAGACGGGGGTGGGCCTCGGCTTCGCGCTGGCTCTCGCCAAGGCGGCGGGTGCCGTGGCGGCCTTCGTGGTGCTGGGGCGGCTCGCGCTACGCCCCCTCTTCCACATGGTGGCGGCGACCCGAAGCCCGGAACTCTTCATGGCGGCCTGCCTGCTCGTCGTCATCGGCGCCGGGGTCGCGGCGGGTCTCGCGGGGCTCTCCATGGCGCTCGGCGCCTTCATCGCCGGCCTGCTGCTCGCCGAGACCGAGTATCGGCGCGCCATCGAGGCGACGATCGACCCGTTCAAGGGCCTCCTGCTCGGCGTGTTCTTCGTCTCGGTCGGGATGGGGCTCAACCCCGCGGCCCTGGCCGAATCCCCCCTGCAGATCCTCGCCATGGCGCTGGCGCTCATGGCGATCAAGGCCGCCATCGTCGCGCTCCTCGCGCTGCGCTTCGGGCTCTCCCGGCCGACCGCGCTGGAAGCCGGCCTGATGCTCGGCAATGGCGGCGAGTTCGCCTTCGTGATCCTGGGCACCGCCCTGACGCTCGGCGTGCTCAGGCCGACGCTCGTTCAGGAGATCCTCCTCGTCACCACGGTCACCATGATCGCGATCCCCTTCGTGGGCCGGGTCGCCGGGCTGCTCGAACGACGGGCCCGCGCGCAAGCCGTCGAGGGCGCCGCGGCCGAGCCGATCCCCGAGGCGGGCGAAGGGGAGCCGCCGCGGGTCGTCGTGGCGGGCTACGGACGCGTCGGCCGGCTCGTCGGGGAGATGCTCTCACGGCACGGCGTGCCCTTCATCGCCCTCGACATGGACGCGGCCCGCGTCACCGAGCAGCGCCGCGCGGGCCGCCCGGTCTATTTCGGCGACTCGGCCCACCCCGAGATGCTGCGCCGGTCCGGCATCGCGACCGCGCGCGCCCTCGTCGTGACCCTCGACTCGCCCCGCGGCGTGGAGGCCGTCGTCGCGGCGGCCCGCGCCATCCGCTCCGACCTGCCCATCGTGGCCCGGGCCCGCGACGCCCGGCACGCGGCGCAGCTCTACGCCATGGGCGTGGACGACGCGGTGCCGGAAACCATCGAGGCGAGCCTGCAGCTCTCCGAGGCCGTGCTGGTCGATCTCGGCGTTCCCATGGGTCTCGTCATCGCCTCCATCCACGAGCGCTGCGACGAGTATCGCCGGGCGCTGCAGAAGAAGGACGGCGACGGGCGGGCGGTGGAGGCCGCGCCGTTCCAGGGGCGGAGAGCGGCGCGGGGGTGAGCGCTCCCCGCCCGGCGGCGAGAGGCGAAGGACGCTTGACCTTT
>DASPJU010000224.1:0-2571 GCA_035628475.1 Salinarimonas sp.
GCGGGGGCCCGCCGATATCGCGGGCAGTCGCTCACGAACTGCCCGTCCGCGCGAGGGCCGACTCGCGATTTATCCGCAACTCGACTAGGTTGGGGTTCAACCGCTCCCGCCGAACCCAGCGCCGCCTTCCCCTCCCGATGACCGTCACCACCATGGAAGCGTCCAGCCCGGCCCGGCCCAAGGAGCGCGCCTCTCTCTTCAGGTCGGTTCCGATCCGGTGGCGCATCCTGTCGATCGCGGTCGTCAACACGATCGCGGTGCTGGTGCTCGCGCTCGTCGTCCTGCGCGCCTCCGATCGCCTGGGGGGCGCCTGGTCGGACCTCGTCCAAGCGCGCAACGCCGACCGCGTGCTGATCTCGGTGGGCAGCGACGCCGAGCGGCTCCAGAGCCTCATCCACCGCTATTTCACCCAGCCGACCGATCCCGTGCTGCAGGAGATCGACCGGCGCCGGGCGGGCCTGCTGGCCCGCCTGGAGGAGGTCGCCGGCCAGCCCATGCCCATCGACGCGCGCGAGATCTCCCGCGCCGTGCAGCAGCTGCTCGCGGGCTTCGACGAGCTCAAGAGCGCCCGGGCCGGCATCGTCTCGACCTATGAGCGCGAGGTGCTGCGCTCCGCCCGGGAGCTCGCGGGACTCTACGCCATCGTCGAGGGCGCGACGCCGCGCACCTCGTCGCTGATCTGGCCGGCCCTGACGCGCTCGCGGGAGGCGTTCTCCACGGCGGTCGTGGCGGCGAACTCGTTCTACCTGTCGCAGGATCCCCGGGCCGCCCATGACACCCGCGAGGCCATCGGGCTCGTCGAGCGCACCGCGCCCTTCATGGTCGATCTCGCGGACAACGAGCTCCAGCGCGACGCCTTACGCAAGCTCGCCGAGCGCGCCACCGCGTTCCTCGCCGGGTTCACCCGGCTGGCCACCGCCTTCGCGGCGCAGGGCGAGCTCCTGCGCACCGCCGTCGACGACAGCCAGACGGCGCTGGCCGCCGTGCTCGACCGCCTGTCGGCCGCCACCCGCCAGGCCGAGGAAACGGCCCAGGACCGGTTCGACGACGCGCTCACCGCCGTCTACCTGCAGATCTCGGCCGCGGGGGTGCTCTTCCTCGCCGCCAGCATCCTGATCGGGATCGGCGCCTCGGGCTCCATCAGCCGTCCCCTCGAGGCGCTCAAGACGACGATGGGCGACATCGTCGCCGGCCGCTACCGGGTCGTCGAGGAGCTCGACGCCCGCGACGAGATCGGCGACATGGCCCGCGCTGTGAACGTCTTTCAGGAGAACGCCGTGGCGCGACGGCGCGCGGAGGCCGACCTGCGGGCCGCCAAGGAGCGAGCCGAGGCGACCCTCGTGACCCTGCGCGAGACCCAGGCGACGCTCATCAACGCCGAAAAATTCGCGGCGCTGGGATCGCTGGTCGCGGGCGTGGCCCACGAGGTCAACAATCCGGTCGGGATCAGCCTCACGGTCGCGTCCAGCCTCGTGCGCCGATGTGACGCCATGGCGGCGGCCATGCAGGAGGGCCCCCTGCGGCGCTCCCAGCTCCAGGGCTTCATCGCCGACAGCCGCGACGCCGCGGACCAGCTCGTCGCCAACCTCCAGCGCGCGGGCGAGCTCGTGCAGTCCTTCAAGCAGGTCGCGGTCGATCGCAGCCACGCCGACCGACGGGAGTTCGACCTCGCGGAGACCACCCGCCAGATCGTGGCGAGCCTCCTGCCGGGCCTGCGCAAGACCCGGATCGCGCTGGAGGTCGAGATCCCCGAGGGGATCACCCTCGACTCCTATCCGGGACCCTACGGGCAGGTGCTGACGAACCTCGTCCTGAACTGCGCGGTCCATGCCTATCCCGACGACCGCCCCGGCACCGTGACGATCTCGGCGCGCGCCCAGGGCGAGGCGGGCGTCGAGATCGCCTTCGCCGACGACGGCGTCGGCATGGGCGAGGACGTGCTCCGGCACGTCTTCGAGCCCTTCTTCACCACGAAGCGCGGCGACGGCGGCACGGGCCTGGGCCTGCACATCGTGCACAACCTCGTCAGCTTCCGGCTGGGCGGGCGCATCGTCGCCGCCTCGACGCCCGGACGGGGGACGCGCTTCACCATGGTCCTGCCCCGCGTCGCCCCCCGCGACGCGGGGCCGGCCGACGCAAGGACGCGGGGCGACGCCTGATGGCCGACGACGACGTTCTCGACCTCATCGACGACGATCCCCTGGATCCTCGCGCGGGCGCCCCGGCCCCGCCCTGGGTCGTGGCCTTCATCGACGACGACCCGGCCGTGCACCAGGGCACGCGCTTCGCGCTCGCCGACTACGTGCTGCACGACCAGAGGCTGGAGATCCTGTCCGCCTATTCCGCGGAGGAGGGCCGCCGCCTGCTGACCCACCGGCGCGACATCGCGGTGATCCTGCTCGACGTCGTGATGGAGAGCGATTCGGCGGGACTCGACTTCGTCGACTATGTCCGGCGCGAGCTCAAGGACGAGACGGTCCGCATCATCCTGCGCACGGGCCAGCCGGGCCAAGCCCCCGAGCGGCGCGTCATCGTCCGCTACGACATCAACGACTACAAAGCCAAGACCGA
>DASPJU010000225.1:0-5076 GCA_035628475.1 Salinarimonas sp.
GTTCATCAGTCTGACCGGGTGGGCCCGACATCAGCGTGTGGATAAGCCTGGAAAGCCAGCAGTTCCGGCGCCTAACGACCCAGGCGCCATCCCCCTCGCGAAAATTCCCGGGGGTCTCGCGAATGTTCCCGAGACTCTCGCGACGGATCTGGACCAGGATCAGGACCAGGAACACGAAGTAGCGCGCGCGCCCCTGACGCTTTTGCAGGGGTCCACCGCCGCCCCCGGCGGCATGTCGGCCAAGGGGGTGCCGCGTCGTCGCAGTGCCTCTGCGGAGTCTATGGACCTCGCGAAGTACCTGCAGGACGCCATCCGTGAAAGCGGGCCATCGACCGAGGTCACGGACGCCGCGGTGGAGGGGTGGGCGGAGCATATCGACAAGGCGGTCCGCCTAGACAAGATCCCCCCGGCCAGCATCCGCGCAGCGGTGGACTACGCGCACCGTTCCCCCTCTGGAGTTTTTTGGCGGGCGAACATCCTGTCCGGCAAGAAGCTCCGGGAAAAGCTTCCGACCCTCCTCCGCCAGATGGACCGGGATAAGCCGGTCAAGTCTGCGAGCGGGACGTGGGAGGACCTGTGACAGCCGCGGACGCCGTCCCGGAGGCGGAGCGTTGCCTCCTCGGCAGCGTTTTTCTCCGGCCCGAGCTCGCAGGCGTGGTCGAACTGGCCGAGGGCGACTTCTATGACTGGAAGCATCGCGAGGTCTGGCGGGCGATGCAGGAACTTCACGCATCCCGCCGCCCCGCGAACGACATCGCCCTCCTGGCCGAGGCCATCGGCTCTCGGATGCCCGCCGTGGGCGGCTTGTCGTTCCTCTCGGACCTGATGGCCAGCCACGTCACGCCTGACAACTACGAGCATTACGTGAGGCTCGTGACCGAGGCGTCGCTGACGAGGAGGGTGCGGTCGGCCGTCGCTGAGTTGCTGGCCTCCGACGCCAAGGGCGAGGAACTGGTATCGAAAGCCTTTGAGTCGATCTCTGGGTTGCTGAACCGGACGTCGGACGGCGCCGTGACCATCGGCGATGCCGTGCGCGAGAAGCTGGCCGAGATTACCCAGAAGCTCGAGGCCAAGGAGCGAGGCGAGGTCGTCGCCATGGGCATTCCGACCGGACTGCCCAAGCTCGACGAAGTCCTGGGCGGCCTGCAGACGGGCGTGGTGACCATCGTGGCAGGGCGGCCCTCGATGGGGAAGTCGTCGCTCGCCAGAACGCTCGCCGACAACGTGAACCGGCAGGGGTACGGAGTTCACGTCTTCTCCCTCGAACACAAAACGGACGCATACACGACACGGGCACTCGCCGACGCCGCTCGGATCGAGCTCGGCCGGCTTCGGGCGATCGACATCGATCGCCACGAGTACGCCAGGCTGCTAGGCGCGGGAGACAAGCTGAGCGGGCGCAGGGGGTGGATCATCGACTCCACGTCTAACCTGTCGGCTGTACAGGTGGCGATGCGGGTGCGGCGTCATCGACGCGAGAACGGTACCCGCATGGTTGTCGTGGACTACGTCCAACTCCTCCGCGACCGCCGAGTCAGAGCAGGAGAGCGCAAGGCCATGGTCGATGTCGCCATCGAGGGCCTGGTCGAGTTAGCCAGGTCCGAGGACCTTGCGCTGGTCGTCCTGTCGCAACTCTCACGGGACTGCGAGAAGCGGGACGACAAGCGGCCTGAGATGTCCGACCTGCGCGAGTCAGGCGAACTCGAGCAGGTCGCCGACTCGGTGCTCCTGCTCTATCGCGACGAGGTCTACCACAAGGACTCGAAGGACAAGGGCGTCGGCGAGGTGCTGATCGCCAAGAACAAGCACGGCAGGACGGGGCGCGTGAGGTTTGCATGGGACGCAGACACCGCGACCTACAGAGAGCTCGATTGGAGGAGCCGATGAACCTGTGTGAGTGCGCACATGCGGAGTGGTCGCACGATGCCGCCGCCGGCGGCTGTCAGACGGAACCCTGCGAGTGCCCGAGCTATCGGGCCGCCAGAAACGTCCACGAGGTGCGCGTAGAGATGCGACTCGCGCAGGCAGTGGAGGCCATTGGCGACGTAACGGAGGGGCTGCAGGACTTGCGCGAGGAGGTCCGACGCATCGCCGTGGCGTGCGAAATTCTCGCGAGCCACGTGGACCGTGGCATCGCCGGAGAGTCGGCGTCGTCGCTGAACGAGGCCGCCCGCGTCCTGCACGCATGGGGCGTCCGCGAAGGGCTGATCAAGGAGAGTGCGTAGATGGCCAAGTTTCGAGTGACCGGGCTGTGGGTTCGTGACCGTGGGCCCAAGATGAGCGGCAGCGTCAGCAAGGCGAAGCTCCTCGAGGGCATCCAGGATCTCGGCGAGGACGTCCGGGTGGCCATCTGGCCGAACGACAACGCCACGAACCCGAAGGCGCCGCAGTACTACATCGTGCTCGAGGACCCGCGGCCCACGGCGGAGCCGGGCAAGCCGGGGACGAACGAGGGTGACCCGTCCGACAGGCTCCCGTTCTGATGGCCGCGACGGTCAGGCAGCCGGTCGATGACCCGGCCCTGGTGCAGTTCATCCTTGAGATGCAGGGCTGCCGCATGGTCGGTTGCGGTGACCGTGGCGGCCCCTTCGACTTCCGGCTGGCCGGTGAGACGTGGCTCGTGGACTGCCACGCCTGCGGGGTGACGTACCTATGGGACTAGACTTCCGCTTGGTTGACTGCGCCTGTTGCTGGCGTGCGGTCGCCCGGGGGCGCGAGAGGTTCCCCTGCCAGTGGTGCGCCGAGGCCGGCTGCAAGCTGCACCAGGGGCAATGGCTGCGGGGCGAGGAGTGCCCCCGGCGGACCCGGAACACCCGCAAATCGAGGAAGGCCGTTGGGTCTCCTTAGCCGCCGCAAGGGCTGCGCCTTCGAGAGGCTTGTCGCCGTCAAGCTGCGGCAGGCGCTCCCTGGGCGGACTGTCAGACGCTCGGTGCAAGCTGACCGAGCGTACGAGCCCGACGTGGTCATCGAGGGCTCGGGCGTCTGGCTCGAACTGCAAGACGCCAGGAAACCCGACCCAGAGGCCAAGCTCGAGCAGGCTGAACGAGACGCCGCTCGCGTGAACGGGTTGCCCATTGTGGTGTGGCACCGCATCCGTGAGCGGAAGATCCACGCCTCGATGCGGTTGAGCACGCTGCTGAAGCTGTCCGGCGTGGACACGGTCTGGCCGAGCACCGGGCCGATCGTCCATGTCTCGTTCGGCTGGGTGCTCGAGCGCCTGGCGGCCATGGAGGCGGCGTGAAGCGCGTCAGGTACATCCCCAATCGATGGGGGACCCGCCGATCCGACGGCGAGGTTGTCCTCGACAGGTACGAGTCCGACGGGCTTTTTTGCCCGCAGTGCGGCGTCCGCGACGTCTGGGAGGACGTGGGCTGCGACGACTACTACCAGGGCACGGAGTTCACGTGCCTGGCGTGTGGGTGTCGGTTCGATGGCGGGGTCAAACCGCCCGATAGCGGCGCCGCACACGTGCTCGATGCCCTGCGGGCGGCAAAGGACGAGGCAGAGTGATCGACTGGCCGAGCATGACGGCCGAGGGCGCTGTCCTGGCCTTCTTCCGAGAGGCCGCCAAACGCACCGCCCTGCCCGGGACGCTCGCCCATGACCCGGAGCTACCCCGAGGGGGCAAGAGCCCGTCAGAGGGCGACTGGGAGCAATTGGCGGCCATCGTGCGGCACAGGCCTCGCGAGGAGGACAGCGCCGAACTCACAGCAGCCAAGGAAGCCCGATTCAAGATGGGCCTGCGCGTGATCGCGCTTCAGAAGGGCGGCACGCTCGGCTCGGTCTGGGACCGGTCGAGCCCGGACGGGGACGAACAGCGCGCGGACGATGTGCCGATCCATGCGGTGGCTCGGCAGATGGGGATCACCGTGCGGCATGCGCTCGCCGTGAAGCGGGACTGCCTGGCAGAGGTCGCCGAGAACATGGGGCTACTCAAGTCGAGGAGGGACTGAATGCCGATTCGCGAGACGTGGCCGGAAATCGCCGATCGCATGCAGCGGTCTGTCCGGTGGTGCAAACGCTGGATGGCCGTCGGAACTCCAGGGTCCCCGGTGCGCAAGCTAGGGGGCAGGGTGTTCGCCCTCGACTGCTGCCTGGACGCCCTCAGAGTGCACGGCCGTGCTAATTCGTGCAAACGAGGGCACGGTGATTGAGGGATGCACGGGAGTTGGCGATACTCCCCGACGGAGTAGTCCGCGAACGGTCCATGTCAAGGCATGGGCCGTTTCTGCTTTCGGGGGACCCATGCATCCGAACGACGTGACCACGCTCGTCCTGCTCGACCCGCAGGGGAACCCGCATCAGTTCACGGTCAAGGCGATGGTGGCCGACGTGTTCGTGAAGCGGAAGCTCGAGGGCGGGTGGACGCAGCCTGATGCACCCCAGGCGGACGAGTCGGACCCGGACGGAGTGCCGATTACGTGAGCGAGACCCGAGAGAGCCGCTTCTGGTCGAAGGTCCGCAAGGGCGACGGATGCTGGGAGTGGGCTGATAGCATCGACACGTCGGGGTACGGGCGTATCAAGGTCGGCTCCAAGTACATCGCTGCGCATCGGTTCGCATGGGAAGTGACGCACGGCCCCATCTACTCGTGGGACCTCGTGCTGCACTCGTGCGATAGACGCAACTGCGTACGGCCCGACCATCTGCGGCTCGGCAGTCAGGCGCAGAACATGGCCGACATGCGCGCGCGAGACAGAGCAAATGGCCCGCTGACGCCCGAGCAGGAGTGCGACCTCATCGCTGCGTACACATCGGGCGCAACTACGATGAGGGGACTCGCTGCGACGTACGGCGTGGGACTCCGCGAGGTGAGCGGGATCCTGTGCACGCACGGGGTGAAGACCAAGGGCGACTGGAAGCGGACCACGGTACCTATCCCGGACGCTGTCGTGGCGGAGGCGTCGCGCCTGTACATGCAGGGCGTAACGTTGACCGATCTCGCCAAGCGGCTGCGCGTTGGGAGATACAGGCTGTCGAGTGCGATGCGCAAGGCTGGTGTCGTGTTCGCGGTCGGCAGACCGCGCGGCACCCTCTCCTCTGCAAATCATCCGAATCTCTAGGGTTCCGGAGCCG
>DASPJU010000226.1:0-2383 GCA_035628475.1 Salinarimonas sp.
CGCTCGCTCGCAGCCCTACAAGCCTGCCATCATGAGGGTCGGCCGTCTTCCTAATCTAGCGTGCCCGGCGCGGCCGGCACGACAGGAGGTCGTGAGCATACGGGAGCTCCAGTGCGTGGTTGGGATCTTGTCAGCGTGAAAGCACGCGCCGAAGGTTCGTGCGGGCCTGAACTACAAGTTCTAGGCTTCGCCCCTAGAATGCCAGAAGGCCCGGTGCAACACCGGGCCTTCTGCGTTTGCGAGGTCGGGCTTCGAGGTCTGCGCCCCTCTGCCTCACGGCATCAGGACGGTGTCGATCACGTGAATGACGCCATTCGACTGGGTCACGTCCGAGATCGTGACCCGGGCCGTATTGCCCTTGTTGTCGGCCACGAAGACGCGGTCGCCCTTGGCGATCACCGCGAGCGTGCTGCCCTGCGCCGTCTTGAGCTCGGCTTCGCCGCCGTTGCGCTTGGCCAGGTTCATCAGCTCGCGGGCGGTATAGCGGCCGGGCACGACATGGTAGGTCAGCACGGTCGTGAGCGTCTGCTTGCTCTGCGGCTGGACGAGCGTCTCGACCGTGCCGGCGGGCAGCTTGCCGAAGGCGCGGTTCGTGGGCGCGAACACCGTGAACGGCCCTGGGCTCGCGAGCGTGTCGACGAGGCCCGCCGCCTTGACCGCCGTCACCAGCGTGGTGTGGTCCTTCGAGTTGACCGCGTTCTCCACGATGTTGCGCGTGGGGAACATCGGCGCGCCGCCGACCGTCTTGACGCCCTGCGCGAGGGCGGGCGCGGCAAGCAGGGAAGCGGTGGCCGTCAGCACGATGCACACGGCGCGGGTCGAAAAACGCATCGCTCTCTCCTCCGAGATGTCGCCTGGAAGGTGTGCCAGGTATGCAAGCCGAAGCGGCTTGTGCCCACGGCTACCCATCGCCGAGGCGGGTGGATGCGGACGTGCACCGGAAAGAGCGCAGCCGGACGATCACACAGCCGTGAACGACGGTGTGCATCCGCGCAGGTTCGGCAGGACTACCGACTGCATAGGATGGAGATTACCATGACGAGCAGACGCACCTTTCTGATGGCCGGCATCTCGGCTGGCGCAGCGCTTCTGACCGGGACCGCGCGTCCATCCCGCGGGCAGGCGGCGCCACGGGCCGCGTTTCCGGTGACCAGAACGGAAGCAGAATGGAAACGCCTCCTTACGCCAGCACAGTATTCTGTGTTGCGCAGGGCTGGCACGGAGCAACCCGGCTCGAGCCCCCTCGACAGGGAGAAGCGATCAGGTCAGTTTCATTGCATTGGCTGTGATCAGCTCCTGTATTCATCTTCCACGAAGTTCGACAGCGGCACTGGCTGGCCGAGTTTCTACGCGGCGCTCGACGGCGCCATTGGCACGAAGACCGACCGCAAGCTGCTGATAGCTCGCACGGAAGTGCACTGCGCTCGCTGTGGAGGCCATCTTGGGCATGTCTTTGACGATGGTCCCCCGCCGACGGGGAAGCGCCATTGCCTCAATGGAGTGGCGCTGCGGTTCGCTCCGGCCGCGTGACCACCATTCATGTGATGGCGGCAGGTGAAGGTCACTTCGACCTCATTGAGCCTCGGGAGCCCCGCTAGAAATCAAAGTGCTCGAACGGTCCTAATGGATAGAGCCGCGCCCGGGGAGCAACTGCGCGGGGCTCCGACAGCACAGGTCACACATTTGGATCGTGGCGGGTGCGCCGCAAGAGTGCTGTGATCCCGTATAGCGAGGGCGCCTGATGCGGGGTAGTGGGCTCGTGCCATAATGTCGCTTTCGTCGACGCCGCCGGATGCGATGCCCAGTTCACCAGATGGTGTGTTGCCCTTGCGTCATCATGGGCCATCCTCCCAATGACACTGATAGTCCACTGAGGGACAACGCCATGAGGTCTACGATCATTGCCCTTGCGATCGCAGTTGGTTTCTCTGCAACGCCTGTGGTCGCGTGCCCTATGATGAATCAAGCGCCGGCTCAGGCCACAGCTGCACCTGCAAGCGGAGGCATGATGTGTGGTCGGCCGACCGCTGCCTCGACCACTCAGGCCACCCCATCTGGGCCGGATTAGAACAGTCAGGCCGCAGGTGGCTGCCCCTGCTGCCGCAACATGGCAATGATGCAGGCTCCTGCGCAGGGGCAAGGGATGGGCTCGATGCCAGGGATGCAGCACAACATGCCGACGTCGCCGAGCGCGCCACCAACCAGCCCAGCCCAGCCCAAATGATGGACTGTGACCAGTCTCGCCGGGAAGGAGAACCGGCTGGGCTTCCGGGGCTGCCGCTCTACCTGCGCTGCGCGAGGTGAGCGCGTTCTGTCAGCTCACTCCACGGTCGTAGGATCAATTATCGAGCGCACCTGTGAGATGCTGTCCGCTGGGAAGCCA
>DASPJU010000227.1:0-2238 GCA_035628475.1 Salinarimonas sp.
TCCCCCCGCGCGGCGGGGAGAGGAAACGCCGCTCACCCCTCCCCCACCACGCGCGCGAAGGCGAGCACGTCGACGCTCCTCGCGCCTCCGCGCAGCAGCGCGCGGGCGGCGGCGTTGGCGGTGGCGCCCGTGGTGAGCACGTCGTCGGCGAGGACGACCCGACGCTCCAGGAGGCGCGGGCGGGCCTCGTCGGGGACGCGCAGCGCCCCTTGCAGGTTCTCCTGGCGCTGGGGGCGGGTGAGGCCCACCTGGGCGCGGGTGCGCTTGACGCGGCGAAGCACCCCCGGGTCGCAGGGCACGCCGCTCTCGCGGGCGACGATGGCGGCGAGCGCCGCGGCCTGGTTGAAGCGCCGCCGCCACAGGCGCAGCGGATGCAGCGGCACCGGCACGATCAGGTCGGCCTCCGCCAGCAGCTCGGCGCCGGCTCGCGCCATGAGGCGGCCCATGGGCCGGGCGAGCTCCAGCCGATCGCCGTATTTCAGGCGGTGGACGAGCTCGCGCGCCGCCCCGTCGTGGCGCGCCACGGCCCGGGCGCGCGCGAAGACCGGCGGGTCCGCGATGGCTGCGGGCGACAGGAGCGGGCCGGTGCCGAGATCGGCGACGAAAGGCGTGCCGAGCCGCTCGCAAAGGGGGCGCTCGATGAAGGGCAGGCCCGCCCAGCAGGCGGCGCACAGCCCATGCGCCTCGCCCGTCGCGGCCCCGCACGCGATGCAGGCGGGCGGGTAGATCAGGCCGATGGCGGCCCGCGCGACGCTCGCGCCCAGGCGCAGGACGGCGCGCGGGTCAGGCAAGCGCCACCGCCCCGATCGCCATGGCGACCGCGGCCTGGGTCGGGTCGATCACGGGCACTCCCAGCGCCTCCTCCAGCGGCCGTCGGTGGCGCGCCATGCCGGCGCAGCCCATGACGATCGCCTCCGCCCCGTCGATCTCCTTGAGCTCGCGCCCGACCGCGATCATGCGGGCGAGCGTGCCCTCCCCCGACGCGGTCTCGGCCACCGACATCTCCAGGGGCCGCTCCCCCGCCAGCCGCTCCATGAGGCCCATCTGGCGCAAGTAGCGCAGGTGCCGGCGGATCGAGCGGCTCCTGATGGCGATGACCCCGAAGCGGTCGGCCCGGGCGAGCGCGGTGAGCACCCCGCACTCGGCGATGCCGAACACGGGACGAGGCGTCCCCTCCCGGCAGACATGCAGGCCGGGATCCGAATAGCAGGCGATCACGAAGGCGTCCGCGTCGTTCTCCGCCTCGACGAGCCGGCGCAGCGGCATCGCGACGCCGTCGATATCGGCCTGGCTCTCGATGCCGAAAGGGCCCTCGGCGAGCGTGCGGCACGCGATCTCCGGCCCGTCCGCGAAGGCGAGGGGCGCCAGCGCCTCCTCCAGGCCGCGGGTCACGGCCTCGTTCGAGTTCGGGTTGACGACGAGGATGCGGCGGCGCGGCATGGGGGCTCCCTGAGGACCCATTTCAGGCCGCAGGGCGAGCGTTGTCCAGGGGGGGGCTCAGCCCGTCCGCTCGGCGGCGAGGCGCTCGGCGCGGGCGCGGTCCTCGGGGGAGAGGTTCTTCAGGGCACCGTCGAGCCACGGATCGGACAGGCCCTGGGCCGCGGCCATGATGTGCCAGGCGGCGGCCTCGATCTCGTTCCTGGGCACGCCGCGCCCCGCGACGTAGAGCCGGGCGAGGCGATTCTGGGCGATGGCGTTGCCGCGGAAGGCGGCGCGGCGGAAGAGCCCCGCCGCCTCGGGCTCGTTGGCGACAACGCCGTCGCCGTTGAACAGGGCGATGGCCTGCTCGACCATGCCGGCGAGGTTGCCGTTGCGGGCCGCGCGGCCGAACCAGGCGAAGGCCCGCAAGGCATTCTGCTCGACGCCGCGCCCGCGGGCATAGAGCACGCCCAGCGCGTGCTGCGCGTCGGCGACCTCCTCCTCGCCGGCCTGGCGCAGGAGCTCGGCGGCCCGGGCCAGGTCGGCGGCCTCGTCGCTCTGGAGGAGCAGGAGCGCGAGGTTGTAGCTCGCCGCCGGATGGCCCTTGCCGGAGGCGGATTCGAGGAGCGCGCGGGCGGCGTCGGGCGCGCGCTCGACGCCGCGCCCGCGCAGGGTCAGCATGGCCAGCGCGAACTGGGCGTGCGGGTCGCCGAGATCCGCGGCGAGGCGGTACCACTCGGCCGCCTTGGCCGGGTCCTCGCGCATCCCGAGGCCCTGGTTGTAGAGCTCGCCGATGAGGGTCATGGCGGCCGCGTCGTC
>DASPJU010000228.1:0-11713 GCA_035628475.1 Salinarimonas sp.
CAGAGACAAAAAGGGCGGCCGGAGCCGCCCTTTCCAGACCCGAAAACCTGGCCTCAGCGCTTGGAGAACTGGAAGCTCCGGCGGGCTTTCTTCTTGCCGTACTTCTTGCGCTCGACCACGCGCGGGTCGCGAGTCAAAAAACCTTCGCGCTTGAGCGGCGGGCGAAGGTCCGGCTCGTAATAGGTTAGGGCCTTCGAGAGGCCGTGGCGCACGGCGCCCGCCTGGCCCGAGAGGCCGCCGCCATGGACCGTGACCACGACGTCGTACTGGCCGACGCGGTTCACGAGCGCGACGGGCTGCTGCAGCAGCATGCGCAGCACGGGCCGGGCGAAGTACACGTCGAGGGCGCGGCCGTTGACCGTGATCGTGCCCGAGCCGGGCTTCAGCCAGACGCGGGCGACCGCGTCCTTGCGCTTGCCGGTCGCGTAGGCGCGGCCCTGGGCGTCGAGCTTCTGGACGTGGCGCGGCGCCTCGGGGGCGGCGGGCTGCTGGCCGGCGAGATCGGAGAGGGATTGCAGGGTCGCCATGGTCACACCCTCTTGTTCTTGGGATTCAGGGCCGCGACGTCGAGCGCCACGGGCTGCTGGGCCGCGTGCCGGTGCTCGGTGCCGCGATAGACGTAGAGGTTGCCCATGATCTTGCGGAAGAGCGGGCCGCGCGGGAGCATGCGCTCGACGGCCTTCTCGACCACGCGCTCGGGGAACCGGCCCTCGAGAATGAAGCGCGCCGTGCGGCCCTTGATGCCGCCGGGATAGCCGGTGTGGTGGTAGTACACCTTCTGCTCGCGCTTGCGGCCCGTGAACACCACCTTGTCGGCGTTGATCACGATGACGTTGTCGCCGCAGTCGACATGGGGGGTATAGGCCGGCTTGTGCTTGCCGCGCAGGCGCATCGCCACCACCGACGCCAGACGACCCACCACAAGGCCCTCGGCGTCGATCACCACCCACTTCTTCTCGACTTCGGCGGGCTTCAGCGAAGTGGTCTTCATCGCGCTGGTCCCTTGCGTTCGAAAACGAAGAGCCGCCGCGGGGATCGCGGCGGCGTTGCGTGGGGAATAGGGGATCGGGCGGAGGATGTCAATGCGGGTCGCCCAACGGCGAGGCGGCGCAAACCGTTGACGGCGTTGGGTTTCAGGAGAGTGGTATCAAGATACCGCAACATTCTCCCCTCTCCCGGACGGGAGAGGGGTCGGGGGTGAGGGATCACGCCGGGAGGGGCGCAGGACGGATCCGTGCGTCGCCCTGTCATCCCCGGCCTTGAGCCGGGGATCCAGGCTGCGAGCGACTGGGTCGCCGCGACAAGCCGGGCCATGACACGGGTGGGGCGGTCGAGAGAACCTCCCGAGCTGGCCACCCTCACCCCCGGCCCCTCTCCCGTCCGGGAGAGGGGGGATCGCGCCTCACGCGGCCGCCAGCGCCTGGTCCAGATCCGCGATCAGGTCCTCCTTGTCCTCCAGGCCCACCGAGATGCGCACCACCTCGGGGCCGGCGCCCGCCACCGTGCGCTGCTCGTCCGTGAGCTGGCGATGCGTGGTCGAGGCGGGATGGATCACCAGCGAGCGGGTATCGCCGATATTGGCCAGGTGCGAGAAGAGCCGCAGGTTGGAGACCAGCCGCACCCCCGCGTCGTAGCCCCCCTTGAGGCCGAAGGTGAAGACCGCCCCCGCTCCCTTGGGGCAGTAGCGGGCCGCGAGGTTGTGGTAGCGGTCGGTGCGCAGGCCCGGGTAGCTCACCCAGGAGATCGCCTCATGAGCCTGCAGGTGCTCGGCGACGCTGAGCGCGTTGTCCGAGTGGCGCTGCATGCGCAGCGGCAGGGTCTCGATGCCGGTGAGCAGCATGAAGGCGTTGAAGGGCGACAGGGCGGGCCCGAGGTCGCGCAGCCCCAGCACCCGGCAGGCGATCGCGAAGGCGAAGTTGCCGAAGGTCTCGCCCAGGACCATGCCGCCATATTCGGGACGCGGCTTGGAGAGCATGGGATAGCGCTCGTCGCCCGCCCAGTTGAACGTGCCGCCGTCGACGATGATCCCGCCGATGGAGTTGCCGTGCCCGCCGAGGAACTTGGTGGCCGAGTGCACCACGATGTCGGCCCCGTGCTCGAAGGGGCGGATGAGATAGGGCGAGGCCATCGTGTTGTCGACGATGAGCGGGATGCGGTGGCGCCTGGCGATCTCCGCGATCGCCGCGATGTCGACGATGACGCCGCCGGGATTGGCGATCGACTCGACGAAGATCGCCTTGGTGCGCTCGGTGATCGCCGCCTCGAAGGTGGCGGGATCGTCCGAGTCGGCCCAGCGCACGCTCCAGCCGAAGTTCTTGTAGGAGTGGTTGAACTGGTTGATCGAGCCGCCATAGAGCTTGGTGGCGGCCACGAACTCGTCGCCCGGCTGCATCAGGGCGTGAAAGGTCAGGAACTCGGCCGCGTGGCCGGACGCCACGGCGAGGGCGGCGGTGCCGCCCTCCAGAGCCGCGACACGCTCCTCCAGCACGGCGTTGGTCGGGTTACCGATGCGCGAGTAGATGTTGCCGAAGGCCTGAAGCCCGAAGAGCGAGGCCGCGTGGTCCACGTCGTCGAAGACGAAGGACGTGGTCTGGTAGATCGGCGTGGCGCGCGCGCCGGTGGCGGCGTCCGGCGCCGCGCCGGCATGGATGGCAAGCGTGCTGAAACCGGGCTGCTGGTCGGCCATGGCGTGCTCCCTCGTTGTCGCGTGAGCGACGGTGCGTTCGTTTTACCGAACGCACCGCCCGCGTCAACGACGGGGAACCTACCGGCGCGAATCGATCGTCAGCTTCTGGAACCCC
Source organism: Salinarimonas sp. (assembly GCA_035628475.1). Taxonomy (GTDB): domain Bacteria; phylum Pseudomonadota; class Alphaproteobacteria; order Rhizobiales; family Beijerinckiaceae; genus Salinarimonas_A. The sequence continues at coordinate 2,802 of DASPJU010000228.1, forward strand.
TTGCCGGAGAGCTGGGGCTTCCTGGCCGAGAGGATGCGCGAGTTCACCCCCTGCCACCCGATCTCGCCCGACAGGCGCCCATACTCGATCTTGGGGCAGCGGTTCATCACCACCTGGACGCCCGCGGCCTCCGCCCGCGCCGCCGCCTCGTCGTTGCGCACGGACAGCTGCATCCAGATCACCCGGGGCTTGGGCTCCAGCGCCAGCGCCTCGTCGACGACGGGCCCAGCGGCCTCCGAGTTGCGGAAGATCTCCACCATGTCGACCGGCTTGCCGACATCCGCCAGGCGCGCCACCACGGGGCAACCCGCGATGGTCCCGCCCGCGAGCCCCGGATTGACGCCGATCACCTCGTAGCCGCGCTCGGCCAGGTACTTCACGACGATGAAGCTCGGGCGCGCCGGATTGATCGAGGCGCCCACGATCGCGACCGTGCGCACGCCCTGGAGGATCGAGCGGATATAGGCGTCGGGGTAGGAGTCGTGGTTCATGGCGCAGGCTTTAAGGGCGCTCGGGCCCGCGCGCAACGGCGCGGCGCCCTCACGTCAGCTGCCCGCCCCGTCCGACGCGCCGGGTGAGGAGCTCCGACACGACCACCGCGCCGAGCGCCACCGCCACGGCCACGAGGCTGAGGCGCAGCGCCCCCGCCTCGCCGCCCGGGGTCTGCGTATAGGCGTAGATCGCGGCGGGGATGGTCTGGGTCTCGCCAGGAATGGCGGAGACGAAGGTGATGGTGGCGCCGAACTCGCCCAGCGCCTTGGCGAAGCCCAGCACGAGCCCCGCCAGGATCCCCGGCAGCGCGAGGGGCAGGGTCAGGGTGGCGGCCACGAGGAGCGGGGGTGCCCCGAGCGTCGCCGCCGCGCCCTCGAGCCGCCGGTCCACCGCCTCGATCGAGAGCCGGATCGCCCGCACCATGAGGGGAAAGCTCATCACCGCGGCCGCGAGCGCCGCCCCCGTCCAGCGGAACGAGAACACGATGCCGCAGCAGGACTCGAGCGCGGCGCCGATCGGCCCGCGCCGCCCGAACAGCACGAGGAGGAGATAGCCCGTCACCACCGGGGGAAGCACGAGCGGCAGGTGGACGAGCCCGTCGAGGAGCGTGCGCCCGGGGAAGCGCCCGCGGGCCAGGAGCCATGCCACGGCGACCGCGACGGGCAGGCTCGCGAGCGTCGCCCAGCCGGCGACGACAAGGCTCAGGCGCACGGCGGCCCATTCCTCGGGGCTGAGGCTCACGCCCGGTCTCCGCATGGCTCAGGGAACGCTCCCATCGGAGCGGGGCGGCGCTCCGCCCGCCGGAGGAAGTCGCGTCGCACAGAAGCGGACGGGAGCCGGGCCGTCAAGCGCGGCGCGGCCGGGAGCCGGAACGGACGGTCGCTCCCTACTTGATCACCGCGCAGGCGACGCGGTCGCCGGAGCCGCCGATCGGCTGGCTCATGTGGTCGTCTTCGCGAGCGTGGATCACGAGAGCGGAGCCGTCGGCATCGAGCAGGCCGGGATCCTGGTCCTGCGCCCGCAGCCCGATGAGGATCGTCGAGACCTCGGCGTTGACGGAGCCGTCGGAGGCAGCGAACACGTTGGGCAGGTCTCCCTCGTCGGGTCCCTCCGGATTGAGCAGGCCGTGCTTCGCCTCGTCGTGGTTCACGTGGTCCTTCGCGTTCTGGAATTTCGCGGTGTCGGAGCAGTCGCCCACGCTGTGGAAATGCAGGCCGTGCCAGCCTGGCGTGAGGCCGCCGGGCCCGATCTCGATGCGCGCCACGACGGCGGTCTCGCCGCCGCGCAGGGTCAGGCGCCCGATGGTGCGCCCGTCATTGGCGACGATGGGGGCCTGGAAGGGATCCTGCGGGGTCTGGCCGGCCTGGGCGGAGGGCGTCGCGGCCGGCGGAGCGGCGCCCTGGCCGAGCGCGGGGCCCGCGAGCGCGGCGAGCGCGGCGAGCGTGAGGGCTGGACGGATCATGGGGTCCTCCGGATCGTGCGGCGTCGGCCGGGCGGTCTGGTCCGCCCGCCGCGGTCAACGGCCGAGGCGCGGAGGAGGTTGCCGGGCGCGTCGCTTCGTGCGATCCGCCGCCACCCAGGATCTCCCGACCCAAGGCCCGTCCCCGCCGGGGACAACCGGGACCTCCGCTCGAGCGTTCGCATCCCATGACCCGCCGGCGCGCCGATGTCCTCCTCGTCGAACGCGGCTTCTTCGACAGCCGCGCCAAGGCGCGCGCCGCCATCGAGGCGGGGCTCGTGCGGGCGGCGGGCGCCCCCGTGCGCAGGGCCGCCGACCTCGTTGCGGAGGACGCCCCCATCGACGCGAGCGCCCCCCATCCGTGGGTCTCGCGCGGCGGCGTGAAGCTCGCGGCCGCGCTGGACGCCTTCGGCCTCGATCCCGCCGGGCGGATCTGCCTCGATGCCGGCGCGTCCACGGGCGGCTTCACGCAGGTGCTGCTCGCCCGCGGCGCGGCGCGGGTCTACGCGGTCGACGTGGGTCGCGGCCAGCTCCACCCGGAGGTCGCCGGCGACCCGCGCGTCGTGGCGCTGGAAGGCACCGACGCCCGCGCCCTCGACCGCGCCCTGATCCCCGATCCGATCGCGCTGCTCGCCGTGGACGTCAGCTTCATCTCGCTGCGCCTCGTCCTGCCGCCGCTCGCTCCCCTGCTCGCGCCGGGTGCCGGCCTCGCGCTCCTGATCAAGCCCCAGTTCGAGGTGGGGCGCGCGGCGCTGGGGCGGGGCGGGATCGTGCGGGACGAGGGCGCCCGGGAGGCGGCCCGGGACGGGATCGCGGCGCTCGTCCGCGATCTCGGCTTCACGATCGCGGGCATCATCCCCTCCCCGATCGCGGGCGGCGACGGCAACATCGAATTTCTTTTGGGAGCGCGCCTTGGCTGAGCGGATCCGGATCGAGGCGCTCGGCGCCCGCGGCGACGGGGTGGGTCCCGGGCCGGTCTTCGTGCCCTACACGCTTCCGGGCGAGACGGCCCTGGTGGAGCGCGAGGGCGCCCGCGCGCGCCTGCTTGCCGTCGAGGACCCCTCCCCCGACCGGATCGAGCCCTTCTGCCCCTACTTCTTCCAGTGCGGCGGCTGCCTCACGCAGCACCTCGCCTCCGAGCCCTACGCGGCCTGGAAGCAGGGTCTCGTGGTCGAGGCCCTGCGCCGGGCGCGGATCGAGGCCGAGGTCGCGCCCCTGGTCGACGCCCACGGCGAGGGGCGCCGACGCCTCACCTTTCACGCCCGGCACACGCCGGAGGGCATGCGCGTGGGCTTCATGGTGCTGCGCACCCACGACCTCGTGGCGATCACCCATTGCCCCATCGGCGAGCCGGCGCTGCTCCCCTCGCCGGGCGCGGCCCTGGCCCTGGCGCGCCGCCTGGAGCGCTCGCGAAAGCCCCTCGACATCCAGGTGACCGCGACGGGCTCTGGCCTCGACATCGACATCCGCGGCCATGGCGAGGCGAGCCCCAAGCTGCGCCAGGCGCTGGTCGCGGCGGCGGACGAGCTCGACCTCGCACGCCTGTCGCTGCACGGCGACATCGTGGTGGAGCGCCGTCAGCCGACCGTCATCATGGGCCGCGCTGCCCTCGCGCTCCCGCCCGGCGGCTTCCTCCAGGCGACCCGGGCCGGCGAGGAGACGCTCGCCGGTCTCGTGGTCGAGGCCTGCGGGGGAGCCCGGCGCGTCGCGGACCTCTTCGCGGGCTGCGGGCCCTTCGCCCTGCGGCTGGCCGAGCGCGCCGAGGTCCATGCGGTCGAGACCGACCGGGCCGCCCTTCAGGCGCTGGACCGGGCGGCACGGGGCACGCCCGGCCTGCGGCGGGTCACGGTGGAACCGCGCGACCTGTTCCGCCGACCGCTCCTGCCCCTGGAGCTCGATCGATTCGACGCGGTGGTGATCGATCCGCCCCGCGCCGGGGCCGAGGCGCAGGCGCGCCAGCTCGCGTCCTCCAAGGTGCCCCTGGTAGCCAGCGTGTCCTGCGACCCCGGCACCTTCGCCCGCGACGCCGAGCTGCTGCTCGCGGCCGGCTTCCGGCTGGAGCGGGTCGTGCCCGTGGACCAGTTCCGGCACAGCGCCCATGTGGAGCTCGTGGGGGTGTTCCGGCGCCCCAAGGCGCGTCGGTGACGGCGGTCAGTCGAAGCGCTTCACGAGAAGCGTGAAGCGCTCCCCGTCCCAGCGATAGCGGTAGTTGGGCCGCTTCGGATCGCCGAGCGCCAGGATGTCGCCCCGGCAGCGATGGACCATGTGGGTGAACCAGTTCACGAAGCCGGGCAGGTCGACCTCGCGCCAGGCCGCGACGCGGCCGTCCTTGATCGCGACCACGGTGACGGTCGGCTCGCCTCCGCCCGGCAGCCGATCGGAGAAGGCCCGGCCGATGAAGGTCTCGCTTCCGGGCACGAGGGGCGGCGTCAGCGCGCACGGATAGACCCCGAACCCCATGCGCCGCCCCGGGCCCTCCGTCATGCGCACCACCGCCGCCTCGAACTCCTCCCGGGTCTGGCCGATCGCGGGGCCGTCCGCCGCGGCGGCGGAGCCGGAGACGAGGGCGGCGAGGAGGGGGATCGCGAGGCGCATGGGATGTCCTTGTCGTGCGTCGCGGCGGGTGTCGCGCGGACGCGTTGCGGACGGATGTCGCGTCGGCGCGCCGGTGTTGCTCGCCGGCCTCGCCTCGGGGGACGCCGATCCGTAACCCCCTCCTTACGTTTGCGGCCTAGCCTTGCCCGGCAACCCCGAGGCGCCCGCATGCATGCTCCCTCCCCGGCCGGCACAGGCTCCGCGGCTCCCGACCCAGCGGGGATCGTGGCGGTCGCGTGCGATCCGGCGCTCCTGGCGCGGGCTGCCGCCGCCGCGGAGGCGCTGGGCGCGACGCTCGCGGCGGGCGACTGGACGGACCCGGCGCCCGACGGGCTCGCCTTGGTGATCGACCTCGACCGCCATGGCGCCGACCGCGCCCTGCGGGCCCTTCGCGCCCGCCCGCCGACGGAGCGCGCCGCGGTGCTCGCCCTGTCCGCCGACCCGGCCTTGCGCGAGGCGGCGCTCGCGGGCGGGGCCGACGACGTGGCGGCCTGGCCTGGCCCGCCCCTCGAGACCGACCTGCGCCTGCGCCGCTTCCTGGAGCGCGCGCTCGCCACGACCCGCCGCGGCCGGCGCCTGGCGGACGCCCAGATCGAGCGCATGCGCGCCGAGCTGGAGGCCGTGCAGGAGGAGATCATCGTCCGCCTCACACGGGCGGGCGCCTATCGTGACCGCGAGACGGCCGACCACATCCTGCGCATGGCGCGCTATTGCGAGATCATCGCCGGCGAGCTCGGCCTCTCCCCGGAGGCGAGCCGCTTCCTCTACCTCGCGGCGCAGATGCACGACATCGGCAAGATGGGCGTGCCCGACGCGATCTTGCGCAAGCCGGGCCCCCTCGACGCCGACGAGCGCGCCGTGATGGACGGCCACACCGCCATCGGCGCCGAGATCCTCGAGGGCAGCGCCTTTCCCCTGATCCAGGCCGCCGAGACGATCGCGGCCACCCATCACGAGCGCTGGGACGGCACGGGCTATCCTAGGGGTCTCGCGGGCGAGGCGATCCCGCTTGCCGGCCGCATCGCCGCCGTCGCCGACGTGTTCGACGCGCTCACGTCGCAGCGCGCCTACAAGGCCTCGTGGTCCCTCAACGAGGCCCGCGACGCGCTGCTCGCCGAACGCGGCCGTCACTTCGACCCCGCCTGCGTCGACGCCCTGATGCGGCGCTTCGACGAGGTGCGCCGGATCGCGGAGGGCGGGGAGGCCTCGCCCGCGCCCGCCCCGCGTTGACGGCGCCGTTGTCGCGGGTCGCTGCCCGGCGTAGAAGCCCTTCCTGGTCGCCCGGGTGCAGGCATGGCTTCCGTTGCCTTGGTGCTCGCGCGACCACCCGGCCGATGCACGCCATCGACGACAGGACAGGCCCATGCCGATGACGCGACCGCGCGCCGCCCTCGCGGCGGCCCTCCTCTTCCTCGCCGCACCGGCGCATGCCCAAGGCCTGGCGCACCATGGCGGTCATGCCCATGCCGCGCCCGGGGCGACGGCCGGACCGATCATGGTCTCGGACGCCTGGTCCCGGGCCACGCCAGGGGCCGCCAAGGTCGGGGTGGGCTATCTGCGCGTCACCAACAAGGGCCGCGAGCCCGATCGGCTCGTGGGCGGCTCGGTCGCGGTGGCCGGGCGGTTCGAGCTGCATGAGACCTCCACCGGCGCCGACAACGTGGCGCGCATGCGCGCCGTGGAGGGCGGCCTCGAGATCAAGCCCGGTGAGACGGTCGAGCTGAAGCCCGGCGGGCACCACGCCATGTTCCTCGACCTCCAGCGGCCCCTCAAGGAGGGCGAGACGATCGCCGGGACGCTGCAATTCGAGCGGGCCGGGACGGTCGGCGTCACCTATGCGGTGCGGGGGATCGGAGCCGGCAGCGCGGCCGATCCCCACCGGCACTGACGGACCTAGAGCCGTTTCCGTCGACACGGAATCGGCTCTCGGTCTTGCGTGGTCGCGATTTCGCTGTCGCTGCCCTTCGGGTCTTCACGTGAGCCGGATCCACCTCACTCGAAAACGCTCTACAGCCCGCGGGCATAGGCCCAGGCGCCCTCGATCAGGTCCTCCAGCGCCCGCCGGCCCATCGGGTCCGCGGGCGGGTCGAGGCGGGTGGCGCGGGAGGTCGCGTGGAGGTCGGTCGTCCAGGTGACCCGGGCGAGCCGGGTCATGACGGCTCGCCGCCACAGCGCCTCGGGCAGGATCACCTCGAGGGAGTCGCCCCGGGCGGGATCGCGGCGCAGGAAGCTTCCGTTCTCGAAGAAGGCGTCGGCGGGGCCCAGGGCGTCTCCGTCGCGCAGGGCGATCGCTGCGACGCGGCCGCGGCGGTCGTACATCGCGACGGCGCCGGGCAGGGCGAGGGCGAAGGCCACGAGGGCGGCGAAGCGGTCCGCCACGGGCGCGGCCTCGGCCAGGCCGGTCAGCGGGCGGCAGGTTGCGGTCGGCATGATTCCTCCCATCGTCGGCCCCGGCGACGGTGTGGCCCGGAAGGGACCACCCGGGAGGTGCGCGGGCGCACGCCCGAGCCCCCTCACTCGTGCCGGTGCACGCACCTCAGCGCGAAGGCGATCTCCAGGGCGTTCGCCGCCAGGCTCTCCAGGCGGCCGCCGCGGCCCGCGTGGCCCGCCGCCATGTCGGTCTTGAGAAGGAAGGGGCCGCCCGCCGTGGCGGTCGCTCGCAGCCGCGCGATCCACTTGGCGGGCTCCCAATAGGTGACGCGGGGATCGGCGATCCCTGCGGTGGCGAGAATCGGCGGATAGAGGCCGGGGCGAACGTTGTCGTAGGGCGAATAGGCCGCGATGGCGCGAAACGCGCCCGGGTCACGGATCGGATTGCCCCACTCGCTCCATTCCGTCGGCGTGAGCGGCAGGGTGTCGTCGAGCGTGGTGTTGAGCACGTCGACGAAGGGCACGTCGGCCACGATGCCGGCGAAGAGGTCGGGGCGCAGGTTGGCGACCGCCCCCACCAGCATGCCGCCGGCGCTGCGGCCTTGGGCGACGATGCGGCCCGGCGCGGTATAGCCCTCTTGCGCCAGCATCTCGGCGCAGGCGATGAAGTCGTTGAAGGTGTTCGGCTTCTTCTCGAACTTCGCTTCCCGGTACCAGCGCTGCCCGCGCTCCGTCCCGCCCCGCACGTGGGCGATGGCGTAGACGAAGCCCCGGTCCAGGAGCGGCAGGCGCTCGGGCGCGAAGCCCGGCTGCACGCTCCAGCCGTAGGAGCCGTAGGCGTAGAGCAGGAGGGGCGCCGAGCCGTCCCGGACGAGGTCGCGGCGATGAACCACCGAGACCGGCACGCGCTCCCCGTCCGGCGCCCGGGCCTCCAGGCGCGCCACCAAATAGGCGTCGGGGTCCGGCACCCGGGCCGGCGTCTCGCGCTTGACGAGAACCGTGGCGCGCGATGCGGGTTCGAGATCGTGCACCTCGCGCGGCTGCACGGGCGTCGAGACGGAGAAGCGGATCGTGCCGGGCTCCAGGGTGGGCTCGAAGGAGAGCGCCGCGACGCCCGCGCCGACCGGCACCGTGGCCTCCGCGCCCGCGCCGAGCGGACTCACCACGAGCCGCGTCGCGGCCTCGCTGCGCTCCAGCCGGGCCACATGGGCACCGGCGCAGCGATGGGCCATGATCGTGACCCCGGGCCTGTGCGGGACGAGGTCGCGCCAGCCGGCCTCGTCGGGCGCGTCCACGGGGGCGGCGACGAGCTTGAAGTCCTCGGCGCCGCCAGCATTGGTGCGGATCACGAAGACCTCGCCCGCGTGGTCGAGCTCGACCCGCAGGCCGTCGCGGCGCGGGGCGACGAGGCGGGCCGCCCCGCCGGCGCGGGCAAGGTCCACGATCCTCACCTCGCTGTCGTCGCTGCGCCGGGCCGTGATCGTCGCGAAGGCGCCCGATCCCGTCTCGCCCAACGTGAGGAGCCACGCCGGATCGCGCTCCTCGTGAAGAAGCTCGTCCGTCGCCGGATCGGTTTCCAGGCGGTGGCGCAGGACCCGGGCCGGCCGGTGGGCCTCGTCGAGGCGCAGATACAGGAACGAGCGCCCGTCCTGCGCCCAGACCACCCGGCCCGTGGCGTCGGGAATCGTGTCGGCCAAATCGACGCCGGTCGCGAGGTCCCGCACCCGGATGGTGAAGAGCTCCGCTCCACCCGTGTCGGCCGACCAGGCCAGATGCGCGTGGGTCGGAGCCGGTCGCCAGGCGCCGAGGCGGAAATAAGCGAACCGGCGGCGCAGCTCGCCCACGTCGAGGAGGGTAGCGTCCGCGCCGCCTTCCCGCGGCCGTCGCAGGATCGTCGGGTCCTCGGCACCCACGGGCGTAACGGCCCCGTAGACCCACGGTCCGAAAGGCTGGGGCGGGGCGATCTCGCGCGGCTCCATCAACGCCCGCATCTCGG
>DASPJU010000229.1:0-6882 GCA_035628475.1 Salinarimonas sp.
CGGAAGCGGTCTATGGCCGCGACGACCCCCGGCCGGCCCTGTTCGCGGACCGGATCGACCGGGTCGCCTCCGCCGGCGCGCGGGTGGCGCTCCTCGATCCACCGCCCGGCACCCGCGGGGTGGCCGATCCCGTCATGGAACGCCGCGCCCTGGAGGCCTGGCGCCGGCACGGCACGGATCGCCTGTTCATCGAGGCCGGCAACCTGCACGCTCGATCACGGCCTAGCGCGGACCGGACGCTCGAGCGCCTCGGGATCGACGCCGCCGCCCCCCCTCGGCCGGCGCCTCGAGACCGCGCTCGGGGCGGGCGCCGTCCTCACCCTTGCCACGGTCCCGGCCGGCGCGTTGGGTCCGGCGGCGTTCCGGCCGGCGGTCGGAACCTGGGACGCGGTCGTGAAGATCGCCCCCGAGGCCGCAGCCACGCCGCGGCCGTGACAAATTGGCGCGATATGGGCCCGGATCGGTCCGCCCGCCGCCGCGACGGACGGCGTTAACGGGAAATCCACGGCGCCGGCAACACTCTGCCGCGTCGACCCGGGGCCCTTCGCCTGATCATGGCAGCTAAACACGCCGACGCCTCACGACCTGCCCAGGCGAGGGCCGGCTCGTCCTCCCTCACGGTGTGGGTCGGGATCGCGCTTCTGTGCGCCGGGATCGTCGCGGCCGTGGGCTGGTCGGCCTGGCAGGCTCGTGAGCAGGCTCTCGCGACGGCCGTGCACCGCGTCAGCAACCTGTCGACCATCCTCAAGGGGCACACGGCCCAAACCCTCGGCGAGATCGACCTCCTCCTGCGCCTCACCGCCGAGGAGCGGGCGGACCGCCAGCTGCGAACGACCTCGTCGCTCGTGAGCGCGGCGTTGCGCGATCCGCAGCGCGTCCTCGGCATTCGGGTGCTGGATCCCCGGACCGGCGACCTGGTCCAGGTCGGCGGGGCTGTGCCGGCGAGCGGCCCGGCGATCGACGCCGAGGCGCTCGCGGCCCATGCGGATCCGGCACGCGGCGGCCTCTGGATCGGGGACCCGGTGCGCGACCCTGATCGGGATGGCTGGGTCTTCGGCATGAGCCGACGCTTCCGGGACGAGGCGCGCGCCCTCGACGTCATCGTGATGGCCGTCGTCGACGGCGCGCTCTTTCGCGACGCCTACCAGCAGATCGATGTCGGCCGGTCCGGCGCCGTCACCGTGTTCAACGCCCGCATGGTCGTGCTGGGCCGCCAGCCGAACGGCGACGGGCAGATCGGCCGGCGCTTCGCCCAACTCGGGGTCTTCCGAACCCCGAACCTGGAGCGGCGTGAGGGCGTCTACGTGAACGACGGCTCCGCGGTGGACGGGGTGCGGCGGATCGTGGCCTTCCAGCGCCTGGGCGAGTTCCCCCTGACCATCACGGCGGCGCTCGCCGTCGAGGACGTTCTCGCCGCCTGGCGCCGCGACACCCTGCGGGCGGCGGCCCTCACCCCGGTCGCGATCCTCGTCCTCGTGGCCTTCGGCGCCCTGCTCGACCGCGAGATCCGGCGCCGCAGCACCGCCGAGACCCAGGCCCGCCAGGAATCGGCCGTGCTCGAGGCGACCCTGGAGAACATGGACCAGGGCATCATGATGATCGACGAGAATCTCCACGTGCAGGTCTTCAACCGGCGCGCGGCGGAGCTCCTCGACCTGCCCGACGAGTTCCTGGCCACCAAACCCCACTTCTTCGAGGTGACGCGGCGCCAGTTCGAGACCGGTGATTTCGCGAACGCCGACGAGGCGTTCCGCCGCTGGGTCCGATCGGGCGGCTTGTCGATCGTGCACCATTCCTACGAACGGGAGCGGCCGAACGGGATGGTGCTCGAGATCCGCACGGTTCCGCTGCCGGGCGGCGGGGCGGTGCGCACCTATACCGACATCACGGCGCGCAAGCAGGATCAGCGGCGCATCGAGCGCATGGCCAACCACGACGAGCTCACGGGCCTGGCGAACCGGGCCCGCCTGCGCGAGCGGCTCGCGGAGGCCCTCGGAGCCTGCGCCGCCGCCGAGACGCCGGTCGCGGTCCTGTGCCTCGACCTCGACCAGTTCAAGACCGTCAACGACACGCTGGGTCACTCGACGGGCGACGCGCTTCTCAAGGCGGTGGCGGAGCGCATCTCGGCGGAGACCGGCGGCCGCGATCTCGTGGCGCGCCTCGGAGGCGACGAGTTCGCGATCCTGCTGGTGGGCGCTGAGGCCCGCGCCCAGGCCGGCACCCTCGCCGGGCGCCTCGTCGACGTGCTGAGCCGTCCCTTCACCGTGGACGGCCAGGTGCTCACGGTGGGAACCAGCATCGGGATCGCGGTGGCGCCCGGCGACGGGCTCGAGCCCGACGGGCTGATGAAGAACGCGGATCTCGCGCTCTACAAGGCCAAGGGGGATGGCCGCGGAACCTTCCGGTTCTTCGAGGCCGCCATGGACCGCGAGGTCCAGACCCGGCGCGTGCTCGAGCGCGACATGCGCGAGGCCCTGGCAGCCGGCGATTTCGCGCTTCATTATCAGCCGCAGCTCGATCTCGCCTCCAACCGCATCGTCGGCTTCGAGGCCCTCGTGCGCTGGCACCATCGCGAGCGCGGGCCGGTCTCGCCCGCGGACTTCATTCCCGTCGCGGAGGAGACCGGGCTCATCGTGCCGCTGGGCGAATGGGTGCTGCGCGAGGCCTGCCGCGAGGCGGCCGCGTGGCCCAAGGACGTGCGGATCTCCGTCAACATCTCGGCGGTGCAGTTCCGCCATCGCAACCTCGTCCAGGTGGTGATGTCGGCGCTCGCCGGGGCGGGGATGCCGCCGAGCCGGCTCGAGCTCGAGATCACCGAGAGCGTCCTGATGCAGGAGAGCGAGGCGTCCGTGAGCATCCTGCACCAGCTGCGGGCGCTGGGGGTGCGCATCGCCATGGACGATTTCGGCACGGGCTATTCGAGCTTGAGCTACCTGCGCCGCTTCCCCTTCGACAAGATCAAAATCGACCGCTCCTTCGTCCGCGACCTGACCCCGGATTCCGAGAGCGTCGCGATCGTGCGGGCCATCGTGGGCCTGGGCCGCAGCCTGGGCATCGCCACGACCGCCGAGGGCGTCGAGACGGCGGAGCAGCTCGCCATCATCCGCAGCGAGGGCTGCACCGAGATGCAGGGCTACCTGCTCAGCCCGCCCCGCCCGGCCCGCGAGGCCCTCGCGCTGATCACGCCCGCCGCCGTCGCCTGACGCGCGGAACAGATTTGCCTCGCCGGCGTTGATGCCCGCTTTTGGCCGCGCCCATCGCGTGCCTCAAGGCCCTGCGCGCCCGCGTCCTGGGCCTGCTTGCATTGGGCGGCGGAAGTATTCGCGAGATTTCGCTGGAACACGGCGTGTTGCATGAAAGCAACGGCGTCTGTTGAAAGCACCCGTTCCTGGTCACCTCGCCGCCATAGCTGACACAATCCTGCCGCAATTGCTACGAAGTTGCGAAGCCTCAACAAACACAAGGGAGGCTGGGATGAACAAGATGCTTCGCGTGAGCTGCCTCGCGCCGGCGCTGATGCTCGGAGCCTGCGTGCAGCAGCAGGCCAGCCTCGATCTGTCCGCGACCGGCTCGATTGGCGCCGCCCCCCGCGCCACGACACCCAGGGCTGTCCAGCCCGGCGGCCGCATGGTTCATCGCGGCGTCGCCTCCTATTACCGCCACGGCCATCGCACCGCCAACGGGGAGCGATTCCATCCCGGCGGCATGACGGCGGCTCATCGCACGCTGCCCTTCGGGACGCGGGTCAAGGTGGTCCACGAGGGCACCGGGCGGTCCGTCGTGGTGCGCATCAACGATCGCGGTCCCTTCACGGGCGGGCGGATCATCGACCTCGCCCACGGCCCGGCTCACGCCCTGGGGCTGACGCGCTCGGGCGTCGGGCGCGTCGCGGTCTATCGCCTCGATTAGCGGGAGCGGGCCGGGTCCTCAGCGCGTGCGCATGAAGAGCCACAGCGCGTGCACGCTCCCGGGCAGGCCGCCCGCGAGGGTCAGGAGGATGTTGAGCCAGAAGTGCAGGCCCAGCCCGACCGCCATGAAGGCGCCGACCGGTGGAAGGAAGATCGCGATCAGGATCCGTAGCAGGTTGCCCATCGACGTCTCCCGGGCCGCGCCGTCGTGGCCGGCGACCGACGGGAACGCCGGATGCGAGAGCGCGGTTCCGGCACCGGGAGAGGGGCGTCGGAGCCGGACAGCGCGACGAAGCGGCACGCGGGCCCGGGTCCGACCCGGGGGAACTAAGTAGAAGATGGAGCGTTCGAGTCCCCAACCGTCAAGCTTTCCCAAGGGGACCCGCATGCGACCGCTCTCCGCCGCCCTTCGTCGCCAGATCGGGGGGCGGGCATGACCGACACCGTCCTCATCACCGGCGGCGCCGGTTTCATCGGCCGCTACGTGGCGGCGGCGCTGCTCGCGCGGGGCCATCGGGTGCGCGTCCTCGACAGCTTGATCGAGCAGGTCCACGGCGACAAGACCGTGCCGGACGCCCTCGCCCCGGAGGTGGAGTTCGTGCCCGGCGACGTGCGCGACGAGGGGGCGGTGGCCCGGGCGCTGAAGGGCGTCAACAAGGTGGTGCATCTGGCGGCCGAGGTCGGCGTCGGCCAGAGCATGTACGCGGTCGACCGCTACGTCTCCGTCAACGACTACGGCACCGCGATGCTGTTCCAGCAGCTCATCGCCAACCCCGTCGAGCGCGTGGTCGTGGCCTCGTCCATGAGCATCTACGGCGAGGGGCTCTACCGCACGGCGGACGGCGACCTGGTGCAGGACGCGGTACGCCAGCCCCGCCCGGCCGCGCCGTGGGACCCCCTCGACGCGCAGGGACGTCCGCTGATCCCCGTGCCGACGCCGGAGTGGAAGCAGCCCGCGCTCGCCTCGGTCTACGCCATCACCAAATACGTGCAGGAGCGCCTGACGCTCACGCTCGCGCCCACCTACGGCATGGAGGGCGTGGCGCTGCGCCTGTGGAACGTCTACGGCCCCGGCCAGGCGCTCTCGAACCCCTATACGGGCGTGCTCGCGATCTTCGCCTCGCGCCTGCTCAACGGCAACGCGCCCGTGATCTTCGAGGACGGCGAGCAGCGGCGCGACTTCGTCCACGTGGAGGACATCGCCCAGGCCTTCCTGCTCGCGCTGGAGCACCCCAAGGCCGCTGGCGGCGTGTTCAACATCGCCTCGGGCGAGGACCGCACCGTGGCCCAGGTGGCCGAGCTCCTGGCCAAGGCCATGGGGCGCGAGGACATCAGCCCCGAGATCGCCGCCAAGGTCCGCATCGGCGACGTGCGCCACAACATCCCCGACATCACCAAGGCCCGCACCGAGCTCGGCTTCGCGCCGCGGATGGACTTCCAGAAGGGGCTGGCCGAGCTGGCTGAATGGGTCGCCCATCAGCAGGCCGACGACCGGGTGGCGCAGATGCGCAAGGAGCTCGAGATGCGGGGACTGGTGGCATGAGCGTCACGCCGCTCACCCCCCGCGCGCCCGCCGTCGCGGGGCGGCGCCCGGTGCTCGTCACCGGCGGCGCGGGCTTCATCGGCTCGAACCTGGCCGACCGGCTCGCCCGCGACGGGCACGACGTGCTCGTCTACGACGCGCTCGCGCGGCCCGGCGTCGAGATCAACGTGGCCTGGCTCAAGGCCCGCCATCCGCAGAAGGTCACCGTGGTGACGGGCGACATCCGCGACGAGGACGCGATCTCCCAGGCCGCGATGGACGCGCAGGCCGTGTTCCACTTCGCGGCCCAGGTGGCCGTGACCACGAGCCTCGTGGACCCGCGCGCCGATTTCGCGGTCAACGTCCAGGGCACCCTCAATCTGCTCGAGACCCTGCGCCGGCGCGCGGACCCGGCGCCGCTCCTGTTCGCCTCGACCAACAAGGTCTACGGCGATCTGGGCGACCTCGCGCTCGCCGAGACGAACGACGCCTATCTGCCGGTCGATCCCGCGATCCGCGCCCATGGCGTCGGCGAGGCCCGCCCGCTCGACTTCCACACGCCCTATGGCTGCTCGAAGGGCGCGGCGGACCAATATGTCCTGGATTACGCCCGCTCCTTCGGCGTGCCCACGGCCGTCATGCGCATGAGCTGCGTCTACGGCCCGCGCCAGCTCGGCACGGAGGACCAGGGCTGGGTGGCGCATTTCCTGATCCGCGCGCTCTCGGGCGAGCCGATCTCGATCTACGGCGACGGGCGCCAGGTGCGCGACGTGCTCCACGTGGACGACGCGGTCGCGGCCTATCTCTCGGCCTGGTCGCGGATCGACGGGGTGTCGGGGCGTGCCTTCAATCTCGGCGGGGGGCCCGGCAACGCGATCAGCCTGCTCCAGCTCGTGCGCGCCATCGAGGAGGAGATCGGCCGGCCGGTCGACCTCTCCTTTTCGGACTGGCGGGCTGGCGACCAGCGCTGGTTCGTGGCCGACACGCGGCTCGCCGCCCGGGAGCTCGGCCTGCCCGCGCCCATCCATTGGCGCAAGGGGGTGGCGGGCCTGGCGGCCTGGCTCGCCAACGAGCGCGGTCTCGCCCGTCCGGCGGCGCGCCCGCGGACCGCGGAGGCGCTCTCGTGAGCCCGGCTCCCGCGAGCGGGCTCCACGTCCTCATGAGCGCCGACGCGGTCGGCGGCGTTTGGCAATATGCCCTCGAGACCGCGCGGGCCCTTCACCCTCGCGGCGTGCGGGTGACGCTCGCGGTGCTGGGCCCGCGCCCCGACATCGACCAGGAGGCCGATGCCCGGGCGGTGCCCGGCCTCACGCTGCGCCCCCTCGACCTGCCCCTCGACTGGACGGCGGACACGCCCGAGGAGGTCGAGGCGGCCGCGGCGGCGTTGAGCGACCTCGCCGCCGAGGTCGAGGCCGACATCGTCCACCTCAACTCCGTGGCGCTGGCGGCGGG
>DASPJU010000230.1:0-3686 GCA_035628475.1 Salinarimonas sp.
GACCGGCAGGACGAGGGGCACGTCGCCCTGGCCGCGGCCGGCGATGTGGGCCGCGATGCCCTCCGAGGCGAGATTCTTGAACTTCGCCTCGATCTCGAAGTCCGACCAGGCGAGATGGCGCCCCACCAGGTCGTTGACGGCGTGGTTCCACATCATGTCGGAATGGGCCCGCAGGTCCTTGGCCGTGATCCCGGCCTCCATCAGGGCCGCGAAGTCGGGCCTGGTCGCCGGATCGTGATCCACGAGCAGGTCCTCGCGCGACACCGAGATGTGGCTCAGGGGCCGCACGCCGCGCCAGGATTCCCGGACCCGCGCGATGCGGGGATCGTCGGGCTCGATATACTCGCCCCGGCTGGCGATCCAATGGTGGTGCACGTCGAGCACGATGGGCAGCGCGTCGGCGAGGCCGAGCAGGTCGTCGAGCCCGTAGCTCGTCTCGTCGTTCTCGACGGTGAGCAGGTCGCGCGCGGCCCGCGACACCCGCCCCAGCCCCGCCCGGAAGCCCTCGACGCCCGGCGCGCGGGCGCCGCCGTGGATGTTCACGTGTGCGCCGTGGGGGTGCCAGCCGCCGCCATAGCCGAGCATCCCCATGATCTCGGCGTGGTACTCGACCTCGTCGATCGCGTTGGCGAGCGCGCTCTCGCTCAGGGTCGAGAGCACGCAGAACTGGCCCGGATGCATGGAGATGCGGATCCCCGCCGCCCGCGCCAGGGCGCCCGTCTCGGCAAGGCTCCCCTCGACGAGTCCGCGCAGGTCGCCGTCGCGATAGAGGTCGCGCGCCGTCGGGTGGGTGTAGCCCGGCAGGATCTGGCTCGAGAGCCGCAGCAGCCGCTCGCCGGGCGGGCGCCCCGCCACCCAGTCGACCTGGCGGCGCACCGCCTCGAGATTGTGCGCCACCACCGCCGCGAGCTTGTCGTAGGCCGCAGCCGGGCCGAGCCGCCCGAGATAGGCCATCGTGACGATGGTGATGTTCATCCGCTTGGCCTCGGCGGCGTCGCCGTCCACGGGGATGAACTTGCAGCAGAAGCCGAGGCGGGATTCGTCGTGTGTCATGGTTGCCTAACGCGCGAGGAGGGGCCCGGATCGATCGCGCCCCGTCTTGCGGCGGGAACCTGCATGGCAAGCTTGGCCGTTCAAGGTATCGGCGGGCCGTGATCCTCGGCCGGATCGTCGCACCTCTTGCCGACGGCCGGATTGACCTTGCGGAACCTTGACTGATCGAGGCCGTTGACCGGCCAGAGCGTCGATCGCAGGGGCCGTTCCTCGATCCCCTCAATCGGGACGCTTGCCCGTTCACGATCCAGGAGACCTCCGATGAAGTCCATCATTCTTGCCGCGGCCGCGACGGCCCTCCTCGCCGGCCCGGCGCTGGCCCAGACCTCCGAGGCCCCGCACAACCGCGCCCAGGGCACCGGCGTGCATAGCGGCGGCACGAACCAGCAGTCCGGCGGTCCGCGGGACAACATGGCCCCGGGCAGCGCCATGGGCGGCGGGATGATGTCCGGCCCGGCCACCACGGGCACCGTCGCCCCGGCCGCGCCCGGCGCCGCCGCCGACCCCCTGACCCGCACGCAGGGCAACGAGACCCGCGGCGGATCCGGCACCCCCTCCTTCCAGCAGGGCGACAATCAGCAGGCCGGTGGCCCCGCCAACGAGCTCAACACGCAGACGGGCCTCCCCAACCGTCGCTGACCGATCACCCCTTTGATATCGTCGCGCGAGCGCGCCCGGGCATCCGGGCGCGCTTTCCGCGTTCAGGGGGTCAGGGCGCCGACGATGGCCGGCACCGCGAAGGGCTTGGCGATGAAGGGAGCGCCCGCCAGCGACGGGGGCAGCTCGCCCCGCAGCGAGGCCGACACGAAGGCGAAGGGGATGGCGCGCGCCCGCAGCGCCTCGGCCAGGGGAAAGCTCTTGCCGTCCAGCACGTCGATATCGAGAAGCGCGAAGTCGATCCCCCGCTCGATGGCCGCCAGACCCTCCCGGCGCGAGGCGCACACGGCCGCCACCTCGTGCCCCGCCTCCTCCACGATGAGGCAGAGGTCGAGCGCGATCAGCGGATCGTCCTCGAGGATCATGACGCGCATGGTCAAAGCCCGCCTCCCGGTGCCGTAGCCCGCGTCCCCCATGGCGAGAGCCGCCGGACCAACGGTCCCGACCGTGGCCGTGTTGCGCGGCCGGGGGTCGATCGCTCAAACTGTAGGGAAACATGGTTGACCCAGGGTTAAGCCTGGGGCTGCCATCGCAGGCCAGCGTTCCCCTTCCCCGCAGCGCGGGGGTCGCGCCCGTGAATGCCCAGGGGACGCGGCTGCCGGCCGCCCGTGAGGAACCACGGCGGATCGGGGGCTCGGAACCTGTCCGAGGATCCCATCGGCGTCGGGCGGGCCCTCAGCGCGCCAGCGAGACCTGCCCCGAGCCCGGCCCGACGCCCTTGGGCACGGGAATGTCGGTGGCGGAATAATCCGTGTTGAGGACGAGGTTCGGCCCCTCCGAGAGCTTCAGGCGGCGCGCCACGATGACCGTGTAGGCGGAGAGGTCCGCCACGGGCCGCTTCGCGTCCACGAGGAGGTTGCCGCGCGGCAGGTAGATGGTGCCCAGCAGCAGCCGGGCATTGTCGCTGGCGACGCGGAAGTCGCGGTCGAGCGGCGCCTTCGGGTCCTCGAAGAACAGCAGGCCCGCGAGGTTGCCGTCCCGCATGGCCGTGAGGCTGATCTCGGATTCGGGGCGGAAGTCGATCACGGCGGCGTCGCCGCTGAAATAGAAGCTCGTGTATCGCCCGGTGACGCGGGCGTTCTTGTCGACCCGGAGCGCTCCATTGGCGATGACGTAGACCCCCGACAGCAGGGTCACGTTGGCGCCGTCGGTCAGGTGAAGCCCGCCGCAATAGAGGCCGGGGCTCAGCGTCTCGTTGGTGGACACCGTGCGCCCGGCGGCGTTGGACGGGCAGGAGCCGACCGCGGGCGCCTGGCGCGCCTCGAGCGGGTCGGGCATGACCGGGCAGTCCGTCATGGGCGCGGGATCGAAGCTCGTCCCCTTGCCGAAGCGCCCGCCGGCCGAGCAGATCAGGCCCGCCTTGACGGTCGCGTCCGCGTCGGCGCGCAGGCCCTGCGGGCTGCTGGAGTTCGAGTAGACCGCGCAGCGCTCGGCGGTGAGGCGGGCGGACTTGTCGAGGTGGAGCGTCTTGTCGAGGCGGGGGTCGAGGCCGATGACGCAGACCGGCAGGGCCCCGCTGACCTTCGCCTCGGCATGGACGGTCACGGTCTGCAGCCGGTCCGACATGATGCGGGTGAAGATGGGGCTGACGGGGCTGGTGACGTCGACCAGGACGGCGTTGCGGGCCGGTCCGACGCTCGCCGCGACCGTCGGGCGGGCGCCCCCCTTGCTCTCGACGGCGCCGAGCACGTAGCCCTCGGCGACCCGGGAGACATGCTGGGCCGACGCGTTCGCGATGCGCAGCTCGCGCGCCGCGGCGAGCGCGGCGCCGTCGGCGATCGTCTGCAGGCGGGCCCGCTCGGCGTACCAGGTCGACATGTCCACCGCCACCGCGACCGCGGTGAGGATCGGGAACATCGCGACCGCGAAGACCATCATCACGCCGCCGCGGCGATCGTCGGCCAAGCGCCGCAGGATCAGGGTCGCGCGCGCCATCATCGCGGGGACTCCCGCGTCCGGAGGGCGGTGGGAAGGCG
>DASPJU010000231.1:0-7621 GCA_035628475.1 Salinarimonas sp.
GGCGAGCGTGTTCTTCACCCGGTGGTTCAGTTCGTTGACGAGCAGCCGCAGGTGAAGCTCTGCGCGCTTGCGCGCGGTGATATCCATCGCGACGCCGATCGTCCGGACGTGACCAGGGCCTTGCACCTCGATCTCGGCACGCAGCAGCAGCCAGTGGCGGGAGCCGTCCGGCCAATGCACCTCCAGCTCCGCCTCCGCGAAGCGCTCGCCCCGGCCTACCGTGTCGCGCACGACGGCCTGTATGCGCTCGACCTCGCCGGGCGCGTATCGGGTGCGGATCTCGTCGAGGGTGGGCCTGGCGTCCTCGGAATATCCAAGCAGCCGGTTCAGCTCGGGCGAGTTCGAGACGAAGTTTCGGGACGTATCGCTTTCCCACGCCGCCATCTGACCGGCGCCGAGCGACAGCCGTAGACGCTGCTCGCTTTCGCGCAACGCCGCCTCTGCCCGGTCACGGGCCTCCGCTCGGCGCCTGAGGTCGGCGGACGCCTGATCGAGGGCTTCCCCGATGGCGTTCACTTCGCGCAGCAGGGTTCGCGCGGGCCTGACCGCCACCGCCTCACCCAAGACCGCCGCTGCGTCCGCCAACGACCCCATGGAGCGGGCGATTTGACGCCCGCACCATCCTGCGACGAGGGACGATACCGCGAGGGCCGCGGTCCCGAGCCCGATGAGCCATCCAAGCGACTGCCGGAGCGGCGCCTCGACGATGGCGACAGGAGCCCCGACGGCGACGCGCCACTCTGACAGCGCCGAGCGGGCGAATGCCGACAGCACGGGCACGCCGTCGATGGTGAGCCCGGTCCAGGTCCCCTCCTGGCGGCCGTCGGTGTTGGTGAGGAGGCTCTCTGTCGCGCCCTGGCCTACGTATCGCGCGTGCTCACGGGAACGCGCCACGATCTTGCCGTTGCGATCGACCACCGAGCCGATCCAGCCTTCCGGCAGCAGGGGCGACCGGAGGATTCCTGCAAGCCGCTCCGGATCGAGCGCGACGTTGACGAGACCCGTCACCTCCCCGTCGCGCACGATCGGAGCATTGATGCTGACGATGGGCCGCCCGGCCGTGGCTCCGACGAAGAGGTCCGAGACGTAGGACTTGCGTGTCTCGATGGCCCGGCGGTCACCCTCGGGAAGCGAAACCGGGAGCGGTGTCCCGAGCGGCAGGCGCGTGTTGACGAGCTGCTGGCCGGACCGGTCCTTGACGATCAGCTCGACGCCTAGGATGCCCTTGACTTCGAGCGCCTGGTTATACAGGGACGTATAGTCTTGGCCGTCGATGCTCCGATAGGTCGTCATCACCTGGAGCGCCCGCTCCAGCCCCCCGAGTTCCCGGTCCACCTCGGTCGCGAGCTGGCGTGCGATGTCCAGGGCTGTGTCCCGCTGCCCTGCCCGCTCGCCCGCAGCGATATGCGCCAGCAGGGCGCCGGCGAAAAGAATCACCGGGATCAGGAAGGCGGCGACCAGGAGGATCAGGAATGTCTGCGTTGAAAAGGCGCGCTTGGACGTGTGAGCGGTCTCGACCGGCACTGAAGGTCCTCGGGGGGCGTGGTCGGGGCGGGACCTCATTTCTAACGCAGCGCTTTGCCCCGTCATAGCCGGCGACGTGGGTGTGGACGTCGTCATCATCGAAGGCGTTGGTGACTGTTCGCACCCGGTCGAGTCGACCTCGTCAGCCCCATCGGCTCCGCGGAGCGCGATCTAGGGGACCACATTCGTCGCAAGCGTCCAGCTCTCGGGGTAAACTGCAGAGGCAGCAGCGCTACCTCGAGTCGGCACCTGACGGGTCGTCTCGCTCTGGGCAAACCACGATCCGAAGCGCTCCGCAGCCGGTGAACCTGAGCTGCGCCATCCAAGGCGGGCACGCCGGAGCGACACCTCCTTGTAGCCCAAGATCGCCGGCGCCGGAGCGGGCGCCAGCGCCGTCAGCAGGAACTGCTTTGCTTGCAGGGACAACCGCGAAGTCCGGCACCGTGGGCTGCCCGGTCGAGATGAGGGACAGGCTAGCGCAAGGCGGCCCTGTCCCCGATCGTCCGCTTGCGCGCAGCGATGGGATCCCCGGCAAGGCAGGACCAGAACGGCTTGAGGCGCGTGGGCTTCCGATACCCCGCGCAGCTGACCTGCCGCGGAGGTCGGGTCTGCGCGGGGCTCGCCTGTGTCACAAATTGACCGCTATGCCCGAACGTGCGATGGACTTCGCATGCCCTCGCGAAAGACCAAGAACGTCTCCCTCACGCCCGAGCTCGATAGCTATATCGCGGAGGCGGTCGCCTCGGGGGCCTATCAGACGGCCAGCGAAGTGATCCGGGCCGGCTTGCGTCTGCTCCAAGCCCAGGACCGCCGTGCCGGGCGAAAGCGGCCGTCCCCAAGCCGGACCGTCCCATGAACGATGAGCCGCTACGCACGGAACCGGCCTCGATTGCGGCGGCGCGGCACGAACGCGAGGTCGAGCGCCTGGCGGCCCTGGCGCGCTATGAAATCCTCGACACCCCGCGCGAGCCCGCCTTCGACGACTTGGCCGCCCTCGCCTCCGAGATCTGCGAAACACCCATTGCGGTGGTGAACCTCGTCGCCGAGCGCCGGCAGTGGTTCAAGGCCGAGGTGGGCCTGGGGGTCCGCGAGACGCCGCTGGAATCCTCCTTCTGCGCTCATGCCATCCTGGAGAGTGACTTCCTGGAGGTGCCCGACGCCACGAAGGACCCACGCTTCCACCGCAACCCGCTGGTCACCGGCGGGCCGGGCCTGCGCTTCTACGCAGGCGCCCTTCTGAAGAGCGAGGAGGGGCTGCCGATTGGCACGCTTTGCGTGCTCGACACCAAGCCCCGGAAGCTGACCGACTGGCAGGTGCGGTCCCTCGAGCGCCTGGCTCGCCAGGCGACCTCGCAGCTCGAACTCCGGCTCGCGCTTCGCTCGCGGACGGAGAGCGACGCACTCTATCGGCACATCGTCGAGGGCGCGGAGGACTTCGCCATCGTCACCCTCGACGACAACAACGTCGTGACAAGCTGGAACAGCGGTGCCCAGCGCATCACGGGCTACGAGGAGGCGGAGGCGGTCGGCCGATCCGGGGAGATCATCTTCACCCCCGAGGACCGGGCCGCCGGCGCGCACGATCATGAAATGAACCGCGCGCAAAGCAGCGGGCGGGCCGTCGACGAGCGCTGGCATCAGCGTAAGGACGGCTCCCGGTTCTGGGCCTCCGGGCTCCTGATGCGGCTCGACCAGCCTCGCGGCGGCTTCCTCAAGCTCTTCCGCGACCGCACGCCCGAACACGAGGCGGAGGCAGCGCTGCGCGCGAGCGAGGAGCAGCTACGCCAGAAGGCCGGGGAGTTCGAGGCGCTCGCCGAGAACGTCAGCCAGCTTGCCTGGATGGCGGAGCCGGACGGGCACATCTACTGGTACAACAAGCGCTGGTATGACTATACGGGCACCACGCTGGAGTCGATGCAGGGCTGGGGATGGCGCGACGTCCACCACCCCGAGCGCGTCGACGGCGTGATTCGCGAGGTGCAGGCCAACTGGGCCAAGGGCGAGCCGTGGGAGGGCACCTTCCTGCTGCGCGGCTCGGACGGTTCCTTCCGCCCCTTCTTGACCCGGGCCGAGCCGATCCGGGATCAAGGGGGTCGCCTGGTGCGCTGGTTCGGCACCAATACTGACATCTCGGGGCAGCGGGAGGCCGAGGAAGCCCTGCGCGCGAGCGAGGCGCGCCTGCGCGAGCTGAACGAGACGCTGGAAAACCAGGTCACCGAGCGCACGGCTCAGCGAGACCGCCTATGGCGCAACACGCAGGACATCCAGCTCATCATCGACGGCCAGGGCATCTTCAAGGCCGTCAATCCAGCCTTCACGTCGATCCTGGGCTGGACGCCGGACGATGTGCTCGGAAAGCCGGTGTTCGATTTCGTGATTGCCGACGATGAGCGGGTGACCAACGACGCGCTTCAGCATGCGCGCGTTCGGAGCTTGCCGACCGTCGAAAACCGCTACCGGCACAAGGATGGCGGCTTCCGTTGGATCTCCTGGGTCGCCGCCCCCGACGGAGAACTGATCTTCGCGAGCGGACGACACGTCACGGGCGAGAAGGAGCAGGCCGAGGCTCTCCGCAACGCGGAGGAGGCCTTGCGCCAGTCGCAGAAGATGGAGGCGGTGGGCCAGCTCACCGGCGGCGTCGCCCACGACTTCAACAACCTGCTCACCATCATCCGCTCGTCCACGGACTTCCTGCGCCGGCCCGACCTGCCCGAGGAGCGCCGGGATCGCTACGTGAGGGCCATCGCCGACACGGTCGACCGGGCCGCGAAGCTCACGGCCCAGCTCCTGGCCTTCGCGCGCCGCCAGGCCCTCAAGCCCGAGGTGTTCGACGTGCCGGAGCGGGTCCGCGCGATCACCGACATGGTGCGCACCATCGTCGGCCCGCGTATCGAGCTTCGGGCCGACATCTCCTGCGGGACCTGCCAGGTCGAGGCCGACCTGAACCAGTTCGAGACCGCGCTGGTCAACATGGCCGTGAACGCCCGCGACGCCATGGGCGGCGAGGGGACGCTCACGATCCGTGTCGAGCACGCCGACGCCATGCCCGCCCTGCGCGGCCACGCCGGCGGCCCGGGCCCGTTCGTCGCGGTGTCGATCAGCGACACGGGCGAAGGAATCCCGCGCGACAGGATGGCTCAGATCTTCGATCCGTTCTTCACCACCAAGGAGGTCGGCAAGGGCACGGGCCTGGGGCTGTCCCAGGTCTACGGCTTCGCCAAGCAGTCGGGCGGCGACGTGGCGGTCGACAGCGAGGTCGGGCGGGGCTCCACCTTCACCCTCTACCTGCCCCGAGCCTCGGCCGGGTCCCCGATAGCCGAGCCGCCGAAGGTCAGACTAGAGCCGGAGCACGGGCGAGGGCGCCGGGTCCTGATGGTCGAGGACAATCGGGAGGTCGGGGAGTTCTCGACCCAGCTCGTGCAGGATCTCGGCTACGAGACGACCTGGGCCGCCAACGCGGCGGAGGCCCTCGCGCTTCTCGACGCGGGACAGCGCTTCGACGTGGTGTTCTCGGACGTGGTCATGCCCGGCATTGACGGGGTGGAGCTCGGAGGCGAGATCCGCCGGCGCTTCCCGAGCCTGCCGGTGGTGCTGACCTCGGGCTACAGCCACGTTCTCGCCGAGGAGGGCCCCCACGGCTTCGAGCTGCTGCATAAGCCCTACTCGGCGGAGGAGCTCTCCCGCGCTCTGCACCGGTCGGCGCAGGGACGAAGGACCGGATCGACCTGATCGGCGCCGCGGAGCGTTCCCGGACGGACGTCATGCGGGACACTCGCCCGGGGTATCGGGCGCGCCAGCCTCGCCACGGCCCGTCCCGTGCCGGCTGGCGATGCCGTCTACGCGCATCCGCGCACGTGGCCATTCCGTGCATCAACATGAACCCGGCGGAGGGCTTGCAAGTGCTCCGTCCCGGTCGTGGCCTCGACCTGCCAATCCGTCGTAGGCTTAAGCGACCCAAGCCAGGCCGGATCGTCGATCGGGGCAGCGGGCAGCTCGGAAACCGCGCGAATTGAGCACGCACTCGCGCTCGCCGTGGCCATGCGGTTGCTGGACCTATCCAGCCCACCGGTCGGGGCCGCCAAAGTCCTCGTCGTCTATGGTGAGCGCGGTGGGACTCGAACCCACGACCCACTGATTAAAAGTCAGTTGCTCTACCGGCTGAGCTACGCGCTCGAAGGCCCGCCCGAGATAGGGTGTCGGCGGGATGGGGTCAACCCGAAACGGGGCGGCGATTGCTCGCGGTGCGGCGATGGCCATAATGGCCGTCTCCCAACGTCATGGTGCCCATGTCCACCGATCCACGCCTGCCCGTCCTCGCCGAGCTCGAGCGCAAGATCCTCTGGCTCTCGACCTGGACCATTCACGCCGCCAACCACCTGCGCGAGAGCCGCGACGGCCTGAAGGTCGGTGGGCATCAGGCCTCGTCGGCCTCCATGGCCACGATCATGACGGCGCTCTATCTCGCGGTGCTGCGGCCGGAGGACCGGGTGGCGGTCAAGCCGCACGCCTCGCCCGTCTTCCACGCCATCCAGTACCTGCTGGGCAACCAGACCCGCGAGAAGCTCGAGGCGTTCCGGGGCTTCAAGGGGGCGCAGTCCTATCCCTCGCGCACCAAGGACATCGACGACGTCGACTTCTCGACCGGGTCGGTCGGCCTCGGCGTCGCGCAGACCCTCTTCGCCTCCATCGTCCAGGACTACGTGCGGTCCCATGGCTGGGGCGGGAGCGGGCCCGAGGGGCGCATGATCGCGCTCCTGGGCGATGCCGAGATGGACGAGGGCAACATCTTCGAGGCCCTGTTGGAGGGCTGGAAGCAGGGGGTGCGCAACACCTGGTGGATCATCGACTACAACCGCCAGAGCCTCGACTCGGTCGTGCGCGAAGGGCTTTATGCCCGCTTCGAGGCGCTGTTCCGGGCCTTCGGCTGGGAGGTCGTGACGCTCAAATACGGCTCGCTCCAGGAGGCCGCCTTCGCGGAACCCGGCGGGGAGCGCCTCAAGGCCTGGATCGATTCCTGCCCCAACCAGCTCTACTCGGCCCTCACCTTCCAGGGAGGGGCCGCCTGGCGCAAGCGCCTCCTCGACGACCTGGGCGATCAGGGACCCGTGACGCGCCTCATCGAGCGCCGCTCCGACGAGGAGCTGGGGCGCCTGATGGGCAATCTCGGCGGCCACGACATCCCCAATCTCCTGAAGGCCTTCGAGAGCGTCGACCACGACCGCCCGGTCATGTTCCTGGCCTACACGATCAAGGGCCACGGCCTGCCGCTCGCAGGCCACAAGGACAACCACGCGGGACTGCTCACACCCACCCAGCTCGCCGCCTTCCAGTCCACCATGGGCGTGCGGGCAGGCCGCGAATGGGACCGGTTCGAGGGCCTGACCCTGCCGCCCGCCGAGATCGAGCGCTACCTGGCCGGGGTGCCGTTCAACGCCCGGGGCCCCCGCCGCCTGTCCGCGCCGGCCGTGCCGGTGCCGCAGGCGCTGGCCGTGCCGCGCCAGCCCTCGATGTCGACGCAAGCCGGCTTCGGCCTCATCCTCAACGAGCTCGCGCGGTCCGGCGAGCCCCTGGCGGACCGCATCGTCACGACCTCGCCGGACGTGACCGTGTCGACGAATCTGGGCGCCTGGGTCAACCGGCGCGGCCTCTTCGCGCGCCAGGAAATGCGCGACCTGTTCAAGGCCGAGCGGATACCCTCGACCTTCACCTGGGACTTCTCGCCCAGCGGCCAGCACATCGAGCTCGGCATCGCCGAGATGAACCTGTTCATCCTGCTCTCGGGCCTGGGCCTTTCGCATTCCCTGTTCGGCGAGCGCCTCATCCCGATCGGCACGCTCTACGATCCCTTCATCGCCCGCGGCCTCGATGCCCTCAACTACGCCTGCTACCAGGACGCCCGCTTCATCCTCGCCGCGACGCCCTCGGGGGTGACGCTCGCGCCGGAGGGCGGCGCGCACCAGTCGATCGGCACGCCGCTGATCGGCATGGCGCAGGACGGGCTCGCCGCCTTCGAGCCGGCTTTCGTGGACGAATTGTCGGTGATCCTGCGCTGGGCGCTCGATCATTTGCAAAAGAACGGCGGCAGCCGCACAGGCGC
>DASPJU010000232.1:0-4081 GCA_035628475.1 Salinarimonas sp.
GGTATCTCGCGCCGCCTGCCGGGCCCGACCCCGAGGGGGTGTTCACCGTCGAGATCGCGGAGCGGCCCAAGGACGCCGCCGGCCCGGTGCCGCTCACCCTCACCCTGGTGGCGGGAGACCGGGCGATCGAGACGGCGGTGAGCCTCGACGCGGGCCCACCGTCACGCTAGACCGGGGCCGCGGCCGGACGGCCCGCGAACGATCCCAGCGGAGAGAACCCGAGATGACCATCCAGGTTGGCGACCGACTGCCCCAGGCCACGTTCCGCGTCATGACGGCGGACGGCCCGGCGCCCAAGACCACCGACGACCTGTTCAAGGGCCGCAAGGTGGTGCTCATCGCGGTGCCCGGCGCCTTCACCCCGACCTGCCACCGCAACCACCTGCCGGGCTACGTGGAGCGGGCCGAGGAGATCAGGGCCAAGGGGGTCGACGCCATCGCGGTCACGGCCGTCAACGACGTGTTCGTCATGGAGGCCTTGGCCAAGGCCACCGGCGGCGAGGGCAAGGTCGAGTTCCTGGCCGACGGCAACGGCGACTTCGCGCGCGCGGTCGGGCTCGCCCTCGACGGCTCGGGCTTCGGCCTGGGCACCCGCTCGCAGCGCTATTCCATGATTGTCGAGGACGGGGTGGTCCGCGCCCTCAATGTCGAGGACGCGCCCTCCAAGGCCGACGTCTCGGGCGCCGAGGCGCTGCTCAAGCAGATCTGACCCCGTCCCGCGCCGCGCCGATCTTGGCCTCCAGCGCGGGACCGTGCTGGAGCCCGGACAGGTGATAGACCTCGTGGATCAGCACCCGGGTCGGGTCGGCGCGGGCATAGTCGCCCGTATAGAGGTTCGCCCGCGAGCCCCCGACCTCGGCGTGGCTCGAGAAGGGCCCGCGCCCGTTCGAGCCCTCATGGGTGTTGAGCTCGATGCGCTTGCCCGAATCCAGCATCGACTGCACGTCGCGGGCGAAGTCGGGATCCGACAGGGCCTTGGCGAAGCGCTGATACGTGCGGGCCGCGTCGGGTCCCGCGATGGAGATCTGGTTGTTCTTGATGGCGTCGTCCAGCATGTCGGCGCCGGGCTGGTAGCCCGAGCACGCATTCGCCATCGCCTGCTGGAATCCGGCGGCGCCGTCGCCGCAACCGCCTCCCGTGGGCGGAGGACAGCCTCGCACCTCGTTATTCGGGGAGCACCCAATGTTGACCGCAGAACACTCAGCCATGTCCGCTTACCGATAGCATAGCACCGCATCTGCGGCATCAATCGCACACAAACATCATCACTTCATCAAGTTTCGTATACGCGTCATTTTGGTAAATGTGCGTTAATCATATGGCAGCAGGCGTCCCAATTACTATACCTTTTCGCCCGAGCGACTACCTATTCCCCTACGTGAACTGGAATCCGCCCCCCGCCCGGAAATGCCGATACGCGGCGAGGGTCCGGCCCATGCAGGGCATCAGGTCGGGGAGCGCGTCCAGGGGAAACCAGCCGATCCGCAGGCTCTCGTCGTCCGCGACCCGGGCCCGGCCGGAGACCCGCAGGGCGTGGAAGAGCAGGGTGTGGTAGTGGCACACATGCCCGTTGGGATAGGTCCAGACCTCGTGGGCCGGATCGCTGGCGAAGCCGAAGGCGGAGAGCGCCTCGATGCGCAGCCCCGTCTCTTCCTCGACCTCGCGGATCGCCGCCGTCTCCAGGGCCTCGCCCTCGTCCGGCACGCCGCCGGGCAGGCCCCAGAGCCGGAAATCCGTGCGCAGCTGCAGGAGGACCTCGCCCCGCTCGTTCTCGATCACGACCCGGGCGCCGGGGACGAGCAGCAGGCGCGCGCCGACCTGGGCGCGGAGCCGGCCGAGATAGGAGTCGCCGAACCCCGCCATCAGCGCCCGCCCGCGGCCCGGGCCGCACGCATCCCGGCGATGGCCGCGCGGGCGAGCGCGTCGACCCGGTTGTTGAGCTCGTTGTCGGCGTGGCCCTTCACCCAGTGCCAGCGCACCTCGTGCCGGTTGCGGGCCTCGTCCAGGCGCCGCCACAGGTCCTCGTTCTTGACGGGATCGCGCGAGGCGGTGCGCCAGCCGTTCGCCTTCCAGCCCCTGAGCCATTGGGTGATGCCCTGCCGGACATATTGCGAGTCCGTGTAGAGGTCGACCGTGCAGGCCCGGGTGAGCGCCTCCAGCGCCGAGATGGCGGCCATGAGCTCCATGCGGTTGTTGGTGGTGACGGGCTCGGCCCCCGACAGCTCCCGCTCCTTCCCCTTGAAGATGAGGAGCGCGCCCCAGCCGCCCGGCCCGGGTTCCCGGAGCAGGCGCCGTCCGTGTAGATCACCACCGCCTCGGTCATCGCCGCGCTCCGTTCTCCAGGGCGCCCACCGCCTCGCCGGGACGGGGTCCCGGGTCGCGGTCCCTGACGCGCCCGCTCATCGCGCCAGCCCGTACTCGAAGGCGCTCGCCGCCTTGCCGTGGAAGGAGAGCTTGCGATCGTATTCGAGGGGGTCCTTGGGCCGCACCAGGGCGCCCGGGGGCACGTCGAGCCAGTCGACGAGGCGGGTGAGCATGAAGCGCAGGGCCGAGCCGCGGGCGAGCATCGGCAGGGCCTCGACCTCCGCGGGCTCCAGGCGGCGCACCCGCTCGTAGCCCGCGATCATGGCCCGGCCCTTGGTGGCGTTGAAGGACCCGTCCGCCTCGAAGCACCAGGCGTTGAGGCAGATCGCCAGGTCGTAGGCCAGCGCGTCCGTGCAGGCGAAGTAGAAGTCGATCAGCCCCGAGACCGCCTCGCCGATGAAGAACACGTTGTCGGTGAAGAGGTCCGCGTGGATCACGCCCATGGGCAGGTCGCGCGGCCAGTCCCGCTCGAGGGCCTCCAGCGCGGCCGCAGCGCGGGCGCGCAGGCCCGGCGAGACCGTGTCGGCCCGGTCCTCGGCGGCCTCGAAGAGGGGGCGCCAGCCCGGCACCGAAAGCGCGTTCTCCCGGGTCATGGGAAAATCGCGCCCCGCCTCGTGCAGCCGCGCCAGGGCCCCGCCCAGGGCCCCGCAATGGCGGGCGGTCGGGCGGCGCACCGAGATCCCGTCGAGAAAGCTCACGAGGGCCGCGGGGCGACCGGCCAGGCGCTTCAGCGCCTCGCCGCGCCGGTCGAGGATGGGCTGCGGGCAGGTCAGGCCCCGCGCCGCCAGATGGCGCATCAGCTCCAGGAAGAAGGGCAGGTCCGCCTCCCGCACCCGCTTCTCGTAGAGGGTGAGGATGTAGGAGCCCCCCTCCGTGTGGAGGAAGAAGTTGGAGTTCTCGACGCCCTCGGCGATGCCCTTGAAGGAGAGCACGGCGCCGATGTCGTAGGTCGCCACGAAGGCCTGGAGCTCCTCGTCGGACACGTCCGTATAGACCGCCACGGGCTACTCCGCGGCCTCGCCGCGCAACTCCCGCGGCAGGGGGAAGAACACGTCCTCGGTGACCGTCGTGACGGTCTCGACGCGCACGTCGTAGCGCTCCGCGAAGGCGTCGATCACCTCCTCGACCAGCACCTCGGGCGCCGAGGCGCCCGCCGTGACGCCGAGGCGGCGGATGTTGCCGAACAGCGACCAGTCGATCTCGCGCGCGCCGTTGACGAGGCGCGCGGTCGCGCAGCCGGCGCGCTCGGCCACCTCGCGCAGGCGCTGCGAGTTCGAGGAATTGGGCGAGCCCACCACGATCACGGCGTCGACGAGGGGCGCTACGCGCTTGACCGCCTCCTGGCGGTTGGTGGTCGCGTAGCAGATGTCCTCCTTGTGGGGGGCGACGATCGCGGGAAAGCGCGCCTGGAGCGCCGCCACGATGGCCTTCGTGTCGTCCACCGACAGGGTGGTCTGCGTCACGAAGGCGAGGTTCCCGGACGGAGGGGCGAGGCGTTCCACGTCCTCGACGGCCTCGACCAGCGTGATGGCGCCCTCGGGCAGTTGCCCCATGGTGCCCACCACCTCCGGATGACCCGCGTGCCCCACCAGGATCACGTGCCGCCCGCGCTTGTGGTGCACCTCGGCCTCGCGATGCACCTTGGTGACCATCGGGCAGGTGGCGTCGATGGCGAACATGCGCCGCTCGCCCGCCGCAGGTCGGTCTTCGCCCCCAC
>DASPJU010000233.1:0-4260 GCA_035628475.1 Salinarimonas sp.
CCCTCCGGGCTGCCCCGGAATGACAGGGGGTTCACCCTTCAAAGCCTTGGCCCGCGGACCCCCCTCTCGCATCCCCTCAGACCACGGCCGTGGCCTCGATCTCCACGAGCGCCGCCCGCTCCACGAGGCGCACCACCTGTACCAGCGCCATGGCGGGGTAGTGCGGGCCGATGGTCTCGCGATAGGCCCGCCCGAGGTCGCGCAGGTTGGCCAGATAGTCCTCGACGTCGACCACGTACCAGGTGAGGCGCACGAGGTGGCGCGGCTCGGCCCCGCCCTCGGCCAGGATGGCGCGGATGTTGAGGAGCGTCTGGCGCGCCTGCGCCACGAAGCCGTCCGGGAAGCGTTCCGTCTCGTCCCAGCCCACCACGCCGCCCGTGACGACGAGGCGGCCCTGCGCCGTCATGCCGTTGGCGTAGCCCTTCGGGACGGGCCAGCCCGGGGGCTGGAGGACCCGGGGCCCGTCCTCGGCGGCGGCAATCAGCCCCTCGCGGATGGCGGTCATCGGCAAAGCTCCTGGTAGCGCGAGGCGGCGGCCCGCAGATCCTCGGGCAGGGGGATGGACCGGTGACGGTCGAGATCGGTGGTGGCGATGACGAGGCGCGCGACGAGGGCGCCCTCGGATCCCGCATAGGCCGGAACGCTCAAGGCGAGCGACCCGCCGCCGACGCGCTCCACCAGCACCGCGAAGGTGAGTTGGTCGCCCATGCGGCCCGGCCGCACGTAGTCGCACCCCGCATGGGCGTAGCCCAGCCCCACCCGCCGGTCGCGGATGAAGGCGTGGTAGTCGAGGCCGAGCGCCCCGGAGAACCAGTCCTCCACGACCCCGTTCAGCATGTCGAAATAGCGGGCGAAGTAGACGATGCCGGCCGGGTCGCAATGCGAGAAGCGCACCGGCACCCTCGCGCGCCAGGCGCCGGCGGGAAGCGAGTCGAGGGGGGGCGGAGCGGCGCGGGCCATGGCGGTCACTCGGCGGCTCTGGCCGGCACCGCGCCCGCCATCTGGCGCAGGGCGAAGCGCTGGAGCTTGCCGGTCTGGGTCTTCGGGAGAGCCTCGACGAACTCGACGGCGCGGGGGTACTTGTAGGGCGCGATCTCGGCCTTGACGTGCTCCTGGAGCGCCTTGACGAGATCGGGGCCGGGCCGCGCGCCCGCGCGCAGGACCACGAAGGCCTTGACGATCATGCCCCGCTCGCCGTCCGGCGCGCCCACCACGCCGCATTCGGCGACCATAGGGTGGGCGAGGAGCGCCGCCTCGACCTCCGGGCCGGCGATGTTGTAGCCCGCCGAGACGATCATGTCGTCCGAGCGCGCCTGGTACCAGAAATAGCCGTCCTCGTCCTGGATGTAGGTGTCGCCCGTGACGTTCCAGCCGCCCTGCACGTACTTGGCCTGGCGCTCGTCCGCGATGTAGCGGCACCCCGTGGGGCCGCGCACGGCGAGCCGCCCGATGGAGCCCGGGGGCAGGTCGCGGCCCTCCGCGTCGATCACCTTGGCCTCGTAGCC
The DNA here is from genome assembly GCA_035628475.1 of Salinarimonas sp. Taxonomy (GTDB): domain Bacteria; phylum Pseudomonadota; class Alphaproteobacteria; order Rhizobiales; family Beijerinckiaceae; genus Salinarimonas_A. The sequence continues at coordinate 1,506 of DASPJU010000233.1, forward strand.
CGGGACGGGCCGGCCCGTGGCGCCCGGGCGGATCTCCTCCTCGCGCGCCGCGATGAAGATGTGGAGCATCTCGGTCGCGCCGATCCCGTCCATGAGCTTCAGGCCCGTGGCGGCCTCCCAGGCCTCGAAGGTGGCCTTCGGCAGCGCCTCGCCGGCCGAGACGCATATGCGCAGGCACGAGACGTCACGGCCCTCGAGCCCCGCGATCATGGCCCGGTAGGCGGTGGGCGCGGTGAAGCAGACCGTGGCGCGGTGGCGCTCGATCGCGGCGAGGAGCTCGTCCGGCGGGGCCCGCTCGAGGAGCACGGTCGAGGCGCCCACATGCAGGGGGAACAGCACCAGCCCGCCGAGCCCGAAGGTGAAGGCGAGCGGGGGCGAGCCGATGAAGCGGTCGGACGCCCGCGGCCGCAGCACGTTCGCCGAATAGGCGTCGCAGATCGCCATCATGTCGCGGTGGAAGTGCATGGTCCCCTTGGGCTCGCCCGTCGTGCCCGAGGTGAAGCCGATGAGGCAGACGTCATCGGCCGCCGTGTCGACCGCCTCGAACGCGGGCGACGCCTCCGCCATGAGGGCCTCCAGGGCGTCCGGGCCGCCGTCGCCCCAATAGACCACCCGCCCGAGGTCGGGGCTCAGGGCGCGCGCCTTCTCCATCTCGTCGGCGAGGCGATGGTCGCAGAGCGCCAGCGCGATGCGCGCCTTGGCGATGGGGTAGGCGATCTCGCGCGCCCGCAGGAGCGGCATGGTCGCGACCACGACGCCGCCCGCCTTCAGCACCGCGAGATAGGTCGCGACCAGCATCGGGTTGTTGGCCGAGCGCAGCAGCACGCGCCCGCCGGGCACGAGGCCGAGGCGCCCGGTGAGCACGTTGGCGATGCGGTTCACGCGCTCGTGCAGGTCCGCGTAGGTCAGCGTCCCGGCATTCGTGACGAGGCAGGGCGCGTCCCCCCTGCCCGCCTCGATCCAGCGGTCGAGGAAGCGGGTCACGCAGTTGAGGCGCTCGGGGTACCGGAGCTCGGGGCGGGAGAACACGAAGTCGGGCCATTGCTCGCGCGGCGGCAGGTTGTCCCGCGCGAAGGTGTCGACATGGGCGGTCCCGGTCATGGTCGGCTCCTCCAGTTCGGTCTCCTCTCCCCGCGGGCGGGGAGAGGGCCGCAAGCCCCCTTGCCGGGGTTTGCGGCGAGCGCGGCAGCGTGAGGGCGAGGGGGCCCGGACGGTGGAACTCCGTCCCGAGGCTCCCCCTCGCCCTCGCTCCCTTCGATCGCTTGCTCCGGCTGCCCCTCCGCGGCCGGAGCCCTCTCCCCGCCCGCGGGGGAGAGGGGTTCGTCAAGCCGTCCCGTTCTTCATCAGCTCGCGGGCGATGACGATCTTCTGGACCTCCGTCGCGCCCTCGTAGATCCGCAGGGCCCGGATCTCGCGATAGAGCTCCTCAACCTTGACGCCCTTGGTGACGCCGAGCCCCCCGAAGATCTGCACCGCCTTGTCGATCACGCCTTGCGCGGCCTCGGTGGCGTGCATCTTGGCCATGGCGGCCTCGCGGGTGACGCGCGGGGCGCCCCCGTCCTTGGTCCAGGCGGCGCGGTAGACGAGGAGGGCGGAGGTGTCGACGGCGGTCGCCATCTCGGCGAGCGCGGCCTGCGTCAGCTGGAGATCGCTCAAGGGGGCGCCGAACATCGTGCGCGACCCCGCCCGCGCCAGCGCCTCGTCGAGCGCGCGCCGCGCGAAGCCGAGCGCCGCGGCCCCGACCGTGGAGCGGAACACGTCGAGCGTCGCCATGGCGACCTTGAAGCCCTCGCCCGGGCCGCCGATCCGGTTCGCGACGGGCACGCGGCAGCCCTCGAAGCGCAGGGTCGCGAGCGGATGCGGCGCGATTACGTCGATGCGCTCCGTGACCGCGAGCCCCGGCGCGTCGGCATCCACCACGAAGGCCGAGAGGCCGCGCGCGCCGGGCGCCTCGCCGGTGCGGGCGAAGACCACGTAATGGTCCGCGATGCCCCCGTTCGAGATCCAGGTCTTGGCCCCGTCGAGGCGGACATGGGCCGGCCCGTCCGGGGTGGCGGTGGTGGCCATCGCCGCGACGTCGGACCCGGCGTCGGGCTCGGAGAGCGCGAAGGCGGCGATCGCCTCGCCCCGACCCACGGGCGGCAGGTAGCGGGACTGCAGCTCCGGCGATCCGAACAGGGTGATGGGCCCGGTGCCGAGACCCTGCATCGCGAAGGCGAAGTCGGCGAGGCCGTCGTGATAGGCGAGCGTCTCGCGGGCGAGGCAGAGGGTGCGGACGTCGAATGTGGGGCTCAAGCCCCCATGGGCGGCGGGGATCGCGGCGCGCAGCCACCCGGCCTCGCCCAAGGCCCGCACGAGACGCCGGCAGGAGCCGTCGACGTCGTGATGGTCGACGAGGGGCGGGACGGCGGACGCGGCCCAGGCGCGCAGCTCCTCGGCGAAGCGGGCGTGACGCGGTTCGAGGAAGGGCCAGGAGAGGAAGGTGGAGTCAGGCATGGAGCCCTCCCTCCCCTCTCCCATGGAGAGAGGGGCTGGGGGTGAGAGGGCACCACGCCGATCCAGCGACTTCCTCCACCGCTCCAATCCTCACCCTCATGCTGAGGAGCCCGCGCAGCGGGCGTCTCAAAGCACGCTCCAGGGATCTCCGACAGTGATGGAAGGCGGCCTCCGGTCCCGTCGAGCCCTCTGGACCTCGTCCCTCGAGACGCACCCTGCGGGCGCTCCTCAGGATGAGGGGGCGTGGGGTGGATCGACG